>NZ_JAIQZM010000003.1 GCF_023333595.1 Argonema galeatum A003/A1 | reverse complement strand
GCCAACCGCTTCTGGTCGCAAATCTTCGGAATTGCCTTCTCCAACAAGCGCTGGCTGCACTTCTTCATGCTGTTCGTTCCAGTCACCGGCTTGTGGATGAGTTCCATTGGCATTGTCGGTTTAGCACTCAACCTGCGGGCTTACGACTTCGTATCCCAAGAGTTGCGCGCGGCTGCCGACCCGGAATTTGAAACCTTTTACACCAAGAACATTTTGCTCAACGAAGGCATCCGTGCTTGGATGTCACCTCAAGATCAGCCTCACGAAAAATTTGTATTCCCTGAAGAAGTACTACCTCGCGGTAACGCTCTGTAGTATTTAGCCTCATCCCGGCTCAGCTTTACTAGCCGAGCCGAAAACCCCTGCCTATCGATAGGCAGGGGTTTTTTGGTAATTTTTTGGGAAGATCCCCATTTTCTTGTTTTGGTGTGATACATTAACTACAGGTGAATAACACCAATACTTCAATTTCCTCTTTGAGACAAAGACCGTTCAGGGAATAAGGAGGTGATGCCTATGCAAGATAGTAGTAAAATCATGGGTCATCAGATTGGATTTAACTGGCTGTGCGCCGGGGCTGTTCTCTAGCAGTTAAGCTTAGTTCCCTAGTGGAACTAAAATAGCTGTTCCTGCTGGGCAGGTTAGAGTTCCTCCCGGCAGTCTAGTTTCAATCTGAAGACCCGCTAGACCGCTCTCAGCAATAGTGACCAAAATTTTACCAAGTCACTATCGCTGAGAGCGGATAGTTTTTTGTACCAAGAGCCAGATCGGAAACTGGCTGATGAGTGAAAGCTGCGCTGCTGTAATTTGTTAATCTATCTAAAATGTTGCAAGAGGACTCCCACCACAGCGACAGCTTGGTGGTGAGATGAATTGCAACCAACTCACAAATTGAGCGTAGCGAATCCGTTTTAGGTAGTCGCTTGATGTAATCCCGAATCACCAAGAGACACAGAAAACCCTTGAGATTTCGCATCAAGATTAATCCTCTCTTGCCTCGTCCTCGGTAAGCCTAACTTTAATGCTTTTACCCTTGTGTCTCTTGTCATATCCCCATAAATGGAGTACAATAGCAAGATCGCAAATCAGCACCTAGATCGTCAAAGAGTTAAAGTAGGGGGTTTTCAACACAAATCCTTGTTGAAGTAAAACTTTAAAGGATTGAACCCTAGAAGCTAGAAGCTTCTCTGAAACACCTCTAGTTACAAAACCAAGTGACAAAATTAGGTAAGTAGGAAGCAAAAGCATCAACTACCGTAGGGCATACGGAAAGTTAAGCCTGTGGAGAGGGAGTAAGACTCGTTAACACAAGTGTTAAAAAGCATCGCTCGTTGAATCAGGAATCTCCCGTCAAGCTGACGCTGTGACGGTGAGAATGTCAAACTCTAGGAAAGTGAACCCCGCAGCGCTTTCGCCAGTCAAATAAGTTAATTTGACCAAGGTATCGATCGGGAAATTTAGATGAATCCGTAGATTCTCTATGATGTGGTGTGAGGAGAAAGAGTAAAAATGTCCAAAATGTTGTTGAAGTCTCTGCTGTTTAGTCCGGCAATCCTGGGGGCAGCCCTAGTATTTGGCTCTTCAGCAATGGCCGCAGAAAGCCAAACAACCGCAGAAGTAAGTCAGCCCCAAGCTGTAGCAACTCAAAGTCCTGAAGCGCAGCCAATTGCCGCAGCCAACCTGAAGTTGGATGCCTTACAACATATAGCTCCAGCGCAGTCAGCAGCAGAGGAAGACGCTGCGGCTGGCTCTAAGTTGGAGACGCCTTTCGCTGAAGCTCCTATTTTGCAGCAGAAGGCAGCTGCTTCCAAAGCAGAAGCCCCAACCCAAGCCCGCACTTTGCAAGAGAAAACGCTGGCTGATAAGGCACCAACTGCTGCTCCCGCGTCTCGGAGTTTATCGTCAAATACGGTAGCTCAGGCAGCACCCTCCAATAGTTCGGGTAATTTAGACCAAATTCTCCAATACAGCAACGAAGGCTCCGCCAACAGAGTCTCGGAGGGTCAAGTTACTTCCGTATCTCAATTGCGGGACGTACAGCCTACAGACTGGGCTTTCCAAGCACTGCAATCCCTGGTTGAGCGCTACGGTTGTATTGAAGGTTATCCAGATCGGACCTATCGTGGCAACAGGGCTCTGACTCGCTATGAGTTTGCGGCTGGGTTAAATTCCTGTTTAAATCGGATTCAAGAACTGATTGCGTCGTTGCCTCAAGGTATTGGCAAAGAAGATTTGGCCGCGCTGCAACGGTTACAAGAAGAGTTTGCGGCGGAATTGGCTACTTTGCGAGGCCGAGTAGATGCTCTGGAAGCTCGGACGACGCGACTGGAAGCGCAGCAATTCTCCACTACGACCAAGCTGAAGGGAGAAGCTATTTTTGCTTTGGCTGATGCCTTTGGGGGTAGCAACATTGGTAGTGGTGTTGACGACAACAACAATACAGTCTTTCAAGACAGGGTACGTTTAGAATTCCAAACCAGCTTCACGGGTAAAGATATCCTGCACACCCGTATTGCAGCCGGTAACACTGTCCCCTTTAATAATTTCCCAGGCAGTACGTTTACTGACGGCGACGGTAACGGGACATTTCGGAGTACAGCAGAAGGTACGTTGCAATATTTCGTTGGTGGCGGTGGCAACAACGATATTGTATTGGACTGGTTGGCGTATGAATTCCCGTTATTTGGCAGCTCGCGTGCGTATGTTGCCGCTTTTGGGGGACTCCACGCTGACTACGCCGACGTTTCCAACCCTTACTTCTACGACGGTGATGGTGGCAATGGCGCTATTTCTGCCTTTGCACAACAGAACCCCATCTATCGGATTGGTGGCGGTGCAGGTGGTGGAATCAGCTTCAGTGTAGGACGCGGCGGTAGCTTTTTCAAACCAAGTTCCATCACTGTGGGTTACTTAGCGGGGGGTTCGGGTATTAATCGCCCCGGTAATTCTCCTACTGGTGCCAATAATCCGACCGATACGAACGGTCTGTTGGATGGTAACTATTCCGCTTTGGCGCAACTAAATTTCAGCGTCAGCAATAGCCTTGGCTTTGCTTTAACATACGTTCACAGTTACCACAACACCGGCAGCGACATATTCGACGGTGGCGGAGGTGCTGGCGGTCGCCTCGTTGGTACCAGTCTGGGTAATTTGCCATCCACACTTCTGGGTACATCACAAAATGGAACCAGCACTCCGATTGCGGCGAACTCTTATGGGGCGCAAGCTGCGTTTCGACTCAGCAAGAATTTTTCGATCAGCGGCTGGGCTTCTATGACAGACGCAACCCTGATCCGTCGTGGAACCGCACAAATGTGGACTTACGGACTTGGCGTTGCTTTACCCAACATTGGCAGAGAGGGTAATGTTTTGGGTCTTTTTGCCGGTGCGGAGCCCTACTTGACAGGTATAGAAGTTGCTGGCCCAGACCCCAGGTTCCGCCGAGATATTCCTTGGCACTTGGAAGGTTTCTACAAGTTCCAACTCACAGACAACATCTCGGTAACGCCGGGTGTGATCTGGCTAATGGCTCCCGATCAGAATAAGAACAATGATGACATCTTTATCGGTACGCTCAGAACTACCTTCACTTTCTAGCTGATGAACAACTGACTCCGAACAGAACAAAAGCCCCGATAACGGGGCTTTTTTATGGGCGCATCTCGATCTAACTGCCCCCCGACCTCCCAAGTTTGGGGGGAGAAAGTCCAGTTATAGCAACCGCCTTGGCGGTTAGGACGTTCTTAATTCCACCAAACCCTTGATTCTAAACCCTTCTGACCCTAGTCCCTAGCCCCTAGCCCTTAGCTATATATTATGTCCGGTTGCATCGTTAGTGTAAGAGTGATATCGTCAAATTTTCTGTTTTCATCGTAGGTTAATTTTTTACCGCAGATAAAGAAGGATGAACGCAGATGAACGCAGATATGAGAACGCGAATTTTTTAGGCAACCGATGCGTAAGGACATGATATAGCAACCGCTCTCGTCGGTTAAGGCATTCTTAATTCCACCAAACCCTTGATAATAAACCTTTCTTACCCTAGCCCCTAGCCCCTAGCCCCTAGTCCCTAGCTATATTACCCCCAAGTTTGGGGGGCGAAAAGTTCTGTTCCCCCCAAACTTGGGGGGTTAGGGGGGCGAAAAGCGTGAGTCCTAACAAACAAAGCCTGCAACCCAAGAAAGCAGATTCCGGTAAACCGATAAACTCCAGTATATAACCGGAGTATAATGAAGAAAGTAATGAGCTTAGAGAAAGTTGGGTTTCGTGCGCTGCTCAACCCAACCGACAATTCTACTGAAGCCGAAACTAAACATAATCAACCGGAAACGATATACTGTGGAACTCTCGTGTAAAAGTGAATACGCGCTTTTAGCTCTTTTAGAGCTGACAATTCACTATCAGAGCGGCGAACCGCTGCAAATTCGGCAGATTGCGGCTCAGCAAAATATTCCCGATCGATATTTAGAACAATTGCTGGCGACTATGAGGCGCTGCGGTTTGGTGCGTAGCCAACGCGGAGCGAAGGGAGGCTACGTTCTGGGTCGCGAACCCTGGAAAATCACGCTTTTGGATGTGGTGTACTGTCTTGAGGGACTAGATTCTCAGTCATCTTCAAACGATGCTCCGCCCAAAACCCTAGAAAGTGCTGTGGTGCGAGAAATTTGGCTGGAAGGGCTGCAAGCAGCTAATTCAGTTTTGCAAAAATATACACTACAAGATCTGCGTGAGAAGCGAGATGCTAGGCGTCAACTAGATATTATGTATTACATCTAATTTGGTCATTGGTTATTGGTCATTGCTATGAACCATGAACTCAAGGACTATGGACTATGGACTATTGACAAAGGACAAAAATATGCGGATTGCCCATGATATTACCGAGTTAGTCGGTCGCACGCCTCTAGTACAGTTAAATCGGATTCCACAAGCAGAAGGCTGTGTGGCGCGAATTGTGGTGAAGTTGGAGGGGATGAATCCAGCGGCTTCTGTTAAAGACCGCATTGGCGTGAGCATGATTGATAAGGCTGAGGAGGAAGGGCGGATTACACCGGGCAAAACAGTGTTGGTGGAACCAACTTCTGGAAATACGGGGATTGCTCTGGCGATGGTTGCTGCGGCTAGGGGTTATCGGTTAATTTTGACTATGCCGGAAACTATGAGCAGCGAGCGACGGGCGATGTTGCGAGCTTATGGAGCGGAACTGCAACTGACTCCAGGCATTGAGGGTATGAGCGGGGCGATTAGGCAGGCGCAGGAGATTGTGGAAATGACGGCCAATGCCTATATGCTGCAACAATTTCGCAATCCGGCTAACCCGCAAATTCATCGGGAGAAAACAGCACAAGAAATTTGGGATGATACGGATGGGGAGGTGGATATCCTGGTGGCTGGGGTCGGCACTGGTGGTACGATTACGGGTGTGGCCGAGGTAATCAAAAAGCTGAAACCTTCCTTTCAGGCGATCGCAGTCGAACCTACCAATAGCCCAGTTCTTTCAGGTGGAAAACCAGGCCCGCACAAAATTCAGGGTATTGGGGCTGGATTTATTCCCGAAGTGCTTAAGGTGGAATTAATTGATGAGACGATCGCAGTTACCGATGAACAAGCGATCGCTTACGGGCGTCGTCTAGCTCGCGAAGAAGGGCTGTTATCCGGTATTTCGACTGGTGCGGCGCTGTGTGCTGCGATCGAGGTAGCCCAGCGAAAGGAAAATGAGGGACGCTTGATAGTGATGATTCAACCCAGTTTTGGAGAACGCTATTTGAGTACGCCTTTGTTCCAAGATCCAGAACCCAAAATATCGACTCTTGGGTTAGCCTAATAGTTCACCAATCTGATTTTGATAGGCACGGTATCCCCAACTTCCCTGCTTTCGACCTATCAAGATCGGTTTGGCCTACTACTGAATTAGTGTTATGGCAGATCCCAATCACTACGAAACCCTACAAGTCAGTCCGCAGGCTACTCAAGCTGAAATCAAGCGATCGTATCGCCAATTAGCCAAACTCTATCATCCAGATAGCCAGCACGAGAAAGCCAATCACGAGCAAATCGTCGAACTTAACGCCGCCTATGAAATACTGGGCGATGGACAGCAGAGACAGTCATACGATCGGCAACTACGCAATCCCTCACTAACCTCCTCTGGCAATTGGCAACAGCGGACTAAAGCTGCCCAAGAACAATACCAGAAACAGCGACAAAATGCAAGAGATACCGACGAGCAAATTCAGCGATGGCTCAACCAAGTTTATCAGCCAGTCAATCGCTTACTTTGCCGCATTCTCAATCCCCTAAAGGCTCAGATAGATAACCTCGCCGCTGACCCCTTTGATGATGAACTGCTGGAGGCTTTTCAGGATTACCTCAAAGACTGTCGAGACTTTTTAGAGCAAGCGCAGCTTTATTTTCGTTCCATGCCCAATCCCGCCCAAGTAGCTGGCGTTGCAGCAACCCTTTATTATTGCCTAAATCAACTAAGCGATGGGATTGACGAATTAGAGTTCTTCACTTTCAATTATGACGATCGCTATCTGCACACGGGTCATGAAATGTTTAGGATTGCCGCCGGACTGCGCCGCGAAGCTCAAGCTGCCTTGAAAAATGTTGCTTAAGGGCATGGGGCATGGAAAATTTCTCCTTCCAAATCCTCAATCTTAATCCTGTAGATGAAATAGAAGCGGGAATTGGTTTATTCTGGAACAAAGTACTTTACAAAAATTTACTTTTATCCTTCGCTCCTCCCCACGTGGATTCATGAAATGTATTGTTAATCGTCGCGCTCAGTTTTCGGCTAGCCACAGGTACTGGTTACCCGAACTAACTGAAGCGGAAAACATTCAGCGGTTTGGTGCCTGCACCCGCGCACCCGGACACGGACATAACTACGTCCTGTTTGTCTACATGGCGGGCGAACTGGATGAGTACGGCATGGTGCTGAACTTATCTGATGTTAAGCACGTAATCAAGCGAGAAGTCACCAGCCAACTGGACTTTTCCTATCTCAACGAAGTCTGGTCAGAATTTCAAGAGACTCTTCCTACTACCGAAAATATAGCACGGGTAATCTGGCAGAAGCTGGCTCCCCATTTACCTTTAGTGCGTATTCAACTGTTTGAACATCCTGAACTTTGGGCAGATTATTTAGGAAACGAAATGGAAGCTTACCTCAGCATTGGTACTCATTTTAGCGCCGCTCACCGGCTGGCTCGCCCTGACCTCAGCTACGAGAAAAACTGCGAGATTTATGGCAAGTGCGCTCGTCCTAACGGTCACGGTCACAATTATCATTTAGAAGTCACAGTCAAAGGCGAAGTTGACCCGCGTACCGGGATGTGTGTCGATTTGGGAGCTTTGCAAAAGGTCGTTGACGACTATGTTGTCGAACCTTTCGATCACACTTTCTTGAATAAAGATATTCCTTACTTTGCAGAAGTTGTTCCGACGGCTGAAAATATTGCTATTCGCATTCGCGATTTACTGCAAGAGCCGATTCTGGAATTGGGAGCCGAGCTTTACAAGGTAAAATTGGTGGAAAGTCCCAATAATTCTTGTGAAGTTTATGCTACTGAATCAGTGTCGGGTTCATTTGTTAGCAAAATCAGTGAGCCTGTTTTGGTGCGTATATAATTATAGCATAAAAAGCATAAATCGCACCTCTAATTTAAAGAGTAGGACTTACGCAGAGATCCCCCCAGCCCCCCTTAAAAAGGGGGCTAAAAATAACCTATTTTTTGATCTTTTTGGCAACTATAAGATACTGAAATGTGACGAAATCCCTAAAGAGAGGGACAGCTAGATATTTATAAAATCTTCTCAGTTCTCCTCCCCTGCCGGTTCTATAGTTACGCTCTATTTTAACAATCTCTAATTCTGCTTCTTGAAACATATCTTCAATGTTTTTTAAAGTAAAAAAACGTAAGTGAGTTCGGTCGTGGATTCCACTTTTTCTGTAAGGCCAGTAACCTTTGACAACTAAGTTTAACAAAGTATCGTAGTGTCTAATATTTGGAATACTTGCAATTACAATTACTTCAGGTGCTAAAAGTTCGGTAGTCTGTTTTAAAACTCTCCACGGGTCTTTCAAATGCTCTAAAACATCTGCAAATATTAGACAATCCAAATCTTTTAAAGAAGCTTTGCTATGCCAATCGATTTGTTCAATATCACCTACGATAACCTCATCCAAATTATTTTTGGCTACTTCAGCCATTTCTTTGTCAAACTCAATGCCGATAACTATTTCAGCACCTTTCGATTCTTCGATCCTTTTGCCTAGTTTTCCTATGCTACAACCGACATCGATTACTTTTATAAGTTTGGCAGGAACCAACGTTAAAACATCGTTTCTTTCTCCGATATAAGCAGGATTGAAAATATTTGTTTCTGCTTTCATAATGCCCTCATATTAGTAAGTAGGTCGGCGCAAATAAATCATTCATTATTGGTATTGGTTGCGATGATAGCGCTATCATCGCAACCAATACCAAATCCAGAAATTTTACGTTTGTTACATAGCTTTGTTTTTTATTGCGGACTTGCTTATTGACTATTTTTTATCTAAAAACGATCGCACGGTAGCCATCAATTCATCGATATTCAAAGGCTTGCTGAGGTAGGCATTGGCACCAGCAGCCAAACAGCGATCGCGATCGCCCGCCATTGCGATCGCAGTTACAGCGATCGTCGGCACATTTTTCCACAAAGGGTGAAGCTTGAGGTGACGAATGATCTGAAAGCCATCTACCTCTGGCAATTGGATATCCATTAAAATTATATCAGGTAAAGATTGAGGTGTTACCAGAGGAGAGTTAATCATTTCCATCATCGTGCGACCGTCATAGATTAACTCAACTGCATAGCCTTCCAGTTCCAGCACTTCAGAAATTAACGCTTGATTGTAAGGCTGATCCTCAACTACTAACACCCGTTTGGCATTTGATTTGTCAATAGTCATTTTTATTTTGTCATCTGTCATTTGTTTTTTGCTAGTAACTAATGACGAATGACTACTGACTAATGACTCCTCTCGCATTTCGGTCAAAGGTAGCCAGATCCGAAATGTAGAGCCTTCATTTTCCACCGATTCCAGGGAGACAGTACCGCCGTGCAGTTCCGCCAATCGCTTTGTTAAAGCCAAACCTAAACCTGTACCTTCGTGACGCCGAGTTAAAGAAGCATCTACCTGCTGGAAAGGTCGGAACAGCAAATGCCACTTATCCTTGGCAATGCCGATTCCAGAATCTTTTACTTCCAGGCACAGATAAGGGGTACTGGGATTGATAGGACTGCGATCGGGCCGATATTCCTTTGCCAGTTTATTTCCATAAATCAATCGACTGCTGAGCTTAATTTGTCCGCCTTCCGGCGTGAATTTAACGGCATTGGAAAGTAAATTAATCAAAATTTGGCTGACGCGACGCTCGTCCAAGTTCGCGTTCTTGAGTCGATAGTCAATTTCCAACGAAAGAGCCAGTCGTTTTTTATCTGCACGCGGCTGAATCATCTTCAGGCATTCGGTACAGAGGTATTGCAGGGAGACAGGTTGTAGGTCGATTTCTGCTTTGCCAGCTTCAATTTTGGATAAATCCAAAATGTCGTTAATCAACTGCAATAGGTGTTGACCGCTTTTTTCAATCGTTTGGACATAGCCGATCTGGCGATCGCTCAAAGAACCGGCCTTTTGTCTCAATAACAAGTCAGAAAATCCGAGAATGCTATTGAGGGGTGTCCGCAGTTCGTGGGACATGGAGGTGAGAAACTCAGATTTCATCTGGGATGCTCGCTCTAAGTCCTCGTTAATCTGACGCAGACTCTCTTGAGCTTGAGCGCGTTCGATCGCGACACCCAAAGTCCGACAAGCTGCCAGGAGCATATCCTGTTGGGGAGCTTCTTGTAACTTCTGCAAACTGCGAGATTCCAGGGTTAAAACCCCTATGATGGTGCCATCCGCAGCTGGAATGGGAAAAATGCCCAACTGACCGATCGCTGGGTGGCGAAACCCCGGTAGTGCGTTTTGGTGGTTGTAATAATCTTCCACAAAAATTGGCTTGCCCGTTTCCACCACTTCCCAAAGTAGTCCTTGACCGTAAGGAATGCCTCTAGAGAGCAGCGCTTCCATTTCAGCAACAGCGACTTCGCCGTAAGTGGCAATAAATTGTCCCAAAACTTTATTGGTGAGGACGCCTGCTTGGCGATCGACTCCTTCTCCAGTAATTACCTTAACATCGCCAAAAGCTGCACCCATTACTTCTACCAGATAGCTAAGGGCAAACTGCCCAATTTCCCGCAGATCGGTAGCAGGCTGTAGCTGTTCTGTTAAGCTTAATAAAAAAGCTTGACGCCTCACTTGGGCATTTAAATTTGCCTGTGTCAGCTGAGCTTCCTTTAGGGCTCGCTGGTAGCTGGTCACGTCTCGGAAGGTAAACAGGCATCCCCCGTCTGATGTTACGGTGGCGTAAACATCAAGGCAGATGCCATTGCTTTGCTCGATATAGTAGGAAACATTTTCAGCCTCTGCTTGCTCAATAGTAGAAACCAGCTGTTTGTGCTGCGCTTCTAACCAGTAGCCCTGCGCTAAGATTTCAGCAAAAACAGCTTCATACGTCGGCTTGCTTTGCAGCCACTCTGAGGAAAAGCCCCAAATCGCAGAAAGCTTATTGTTGAACAAGACAAGTCGATGGGATCTGTCAAATATAGCGATCGCATTGTCCACTTGGCTTAAAATTAGTTCCTGCTCTTGCTTGAGTTTTTGCAGGCGCATCTCAATTGGCTCTGGGTGCATAGTTTCGACAGAGGCTGGGTGCAGACAATATTAAAGCAACTTTACTTTAGTTTACAAGATGTAATATTTACGGTTGGTGAGACTGCTCTCCATTTGATTGCGATCTGAAACACCTCTTGTAGGAGGGTGTCGATCTAAACAAGAAATGGCCTCGACTAGATGTTGGTGTATCATCGGAGCTTACCCAAATATGGCTTTTGTCATTGGTAGGTAAACATGACCCAGGTGGGTGAATACATCGGCAAGGTTGTGAGGGAAACTCTTTAATTAAGGACGTGAGGAGCTAGACTCCATGCAAATAGCTGAAAAATTAGCCCAGAATTGGCTCGCTCGGCTCCAGGTAGACTGTCCGAACTACGATCGGGCAACATACGAGAGTATTATTAGCTGGCTATTGGGAAAAGATTTAGCGCGGTTTGAGGAGCTAACCGCCAGCCAGTTAGCAATTGCCGAGCAAGCAATGGACTATCGCTACCGCATTTTACTGCATCGGTATCTGGGAGTCGGGCCAGAGCGAGCTTATCGTAATTTGATTACTCGGCTGGGTTCTCTGGTAATGCTGCGAAATAAAATAAAGACTTGGGTCTCCCTCAGCCGCGATCGCCACCGGGCTGTGGTCGATGTCTTACAAGAAGTAATTCAAGAATTGTTACACAGCGATCGCTATTTGCAGCAGCAAATCGCCTGGATTACCAAGTGCAGCTCGGATTCCCGACTGCGAAACGCCCTACTGCTTGCTTCCGCCGAAGAATACTGCCTGCGGCCCATCCGCAACCAACCGCTGCTGCTTTACCGTTTTGTCAACTACCTGCGTCGATCGGGACGGGGAGGTATCACCCACGTGCCAACAGGCGACCTAGTGCGGCTAGTTTCCGAAGAAGTGATGCCGGAAGATGCAGACAACCCAGTCAGTCTGCTAGACGCCCAAGCAATGGCTCAGTATCAAGAAACCCAAGCTTGGGAAGAAAGAATGGCAGCGCGGACATCTGTAAAACAGGAATTTGAGTCTTACCTGGTTCAAACCGTCGGCCCAGTCGCTCAAGATTGGCTGGAGCTTTATCTCCAGGGTCGCTCCCAGGAAGAGATCGCCCGTACCTTGGACAAGCCGATCAAGGAAATTTATCGGCTGCGGGAAAAAATTAGCTACCACGCCGTGAGAGTCTTTGCCCTCAAAATCCAACCTGAATTAGTAGCCAATTGGCTAGAAACTTCCTTACAGGAACACCACCTGGGTTTGACACCGAGCCAATGGCAGGAATACTGTTCAAGCCTCACGCCTGAGCAACGCCTACTCCTGGACAAACTGGCAACTGGCAAAACCCTAGAAGCGATCGCCCAAGATTTGAACCTGAAAACCAATCAGGTCATGGGCGAATGGAGCAAGCTTTACCTAGCAGCGCAAGAAAAGCGCAGCCCTTCTTAAAGAGCGTATAAAAAAACTCAAACCTTTTTATTAAATAGGACTTACGCAACTGGCACATAGAGTAGGGTGCATCAGAGTTGCCATCAAGGCTGTACAGAGGAATCAAAAAGAGTTATAATATTCTCTTTAACTGTAAGGGTGCTATTGCTGGCTGATATCCAATTGAATTTAGACCTATAACCCTAAAGTCAGAAAATCTTTCTTTAGAGGTAAACAGTCTTGACTAAAGAATGACACTTTAGTATCAAAAAAAGCATTAAATGAGAGAAGGGTAGGGTGTTCTAACCACAAATCCTTGGTTGGGTCAAACCTTCTGGGTACAAAAGTGAAACTGACACATTTGTAGGCTGGCTGCGAAAGTTGGGGTAGCAGAATTGGCCGCCAGCATTGTGTCGCAGCCTCCAAGTTCACTCCTGGGGAGAGTGTTAAGTTATGGGTTTCCAGTTTTGAATAGAAGAGAATCTGTACAGGCGAGTTTAACAAAGTAGACTCGTCTAAAAATAGATAAAGTAGTTAAACCTACCTCTAAAAATTCAAACCCAAAACTGAAAACTTTCGCTCCGGAAAAGGAGTGTGTGAGATGGTAGTAAGCTTTAATAAACACCTATGGCACCCTTGGCAAGTAACCTAGTAAAGCTCAAGCAGAGCAGCGATCGGCAAGCATTTTTCTCACCTCAACCTGACAAAGGGATGGAACAGGCGAATTACGACGTAACGTTCCGGTTAATTGATGGTATCCTTCCCTTTGAAGCTTGCCTGTATCATCAAGTTCTGCCCATTTCCCTAGAGGGAACCCACCTTAATTTGGGCATGGTGAATCCCGATGACTCTGCCGCGTTGGATTACGTGCGCCGCATCTTGGCCTACATGAATTGCTCCCTGGTGCCGCAGCCAATTTCAGCAGCAAAGCACCAAGCAGTGCTGTCGGCCTACTTAAACCATATCGGGCAGCTAAAGCAAGCAACTGCCAAACAGCAGAACACTCCATCTGAACAGGAGTTTGACCAAAACGCTCAACCCACGCTGATTGTAGATAGTCCAGAAAATTTAAAAGAACAGGAGTTAGAGCCAAGTTCGTCACAGGTGACAGCGCCACCCACCACTTCAAGCCATTCATATACCCCTTCGCCCCAGCCCCCAAAGGATACACCTGAAAAGCAAAAGCTAAAGACAAAATCGCCCCAGCCGCCAACGCCATCCTCCGGCGTGGGCTTGCCTGTTTTAGAAGTACAGGCACATCACATATCAAGCCCAGTGGAAGTTCTGGCGACCCTACCACCTAAAAACTTGCTACAGGAGTTGCTAGCAAGAGTCCTCGCCGGAGGAATCGGTCGGCTTTTTTTCGAGCGACATCCAAATAGCGGTCGCATTCTCTGGAGTCAGAATGGTGTCTTGCAGTCCGTGTTGGAAGGATTGGATACCGCTGTGTTTCAGGGAGTGATCAACGAGCTGAAGCGCTTGACCCACCTGTCTTTGATTTCGGTAGAACACCCGAAACAAGTAGAGATCGAGAGAATTTATCAACAAAACCGTTTGCTGTTGCGCTTGCGGGTGATGCCCGGTACTCACGGAGAAGAAGCAACGCTGCAAGTATTGCGGGGAGCAGCTTTGAAGTTCTATCAACAGCAGCAGCTGGAAAATTTGAGTCGAGATGCCTTGACTATGGCCCAGCAGCTCCAGACCAAGATAAATGAAATTCAAAAGCGCACTCGCATCGATCCGACTCTAACAGCAGGACAGTTAAATGCTTTGCCTGCTCTAGACCAATTGCTCAAGAGCCTGAACCAACAGCTGGAAACGCTGAAATTGCTGCAAGTGGAGATGAACTCTGACGATAACGTTACCAGTTGAGGTAGAGAACCGATTGCTTTGTTGCTCAGCAGGCTGGTCATGGCAGCGAAAATAGAAAGGTTTGCAAGGAAGTAAAGGCTGACTGCCCTAAAAAGGTACAATACTAGAGCGGATACCAAAAACTGTTTGTTGGATTGGTTCTAAACCAGTTATCGCTAGACTAGGAAAATACCAGCTAACCTTTGCTGCCAGTATGGCAGATCCTTGCTAAAGCAAGGAGGAGAATATCAATTCTGCCAAGGTTGGTCTACTCTTTTTAAGATCTTTCATGCAAACTGAAGATTTTAGTGAACTTTTCCCCCTTTTCAACACTGTCAACCCAGAAACCTTAGAATGGCTTCTGTCGGTTTCTGACGAACACGAATACCCAGCAGGCCGAGCGGTTCTCATGGAAGATGCTTGGGGTAACGCGGTTTACTTCCTGGTATCTGGCTGGGTCAAAGTCCGACGCATCGTTGGCGATGACGGTGTGACGCTGGCAATTCTGGGACAGGGTGATTTTTTTGGAGAAATGGCGATTCTAGATGAATCCCCCCGCTCAACCGATGTGGTTGCCCTCTGCTCGGTGCGCTTGCTTAGCGTCCATGCTCAACGATTTATTCAAACTCTGTTCAAAGACCCCCAGCTGCACCACCGGATGCTGCAAGTGATGGTACGGCGACTGCGCCAAATGAACCACCGCTTTCAATTGCGCCATCAGCCACCGGCTGTCAAGTTAGCTAACACTTTGGTGGCTATGGGAGAAAATTACGGTCAGGCAACCGAGAAGGGAACGGAAATCTATAACATCCCTTTGAAAGATTTGGCTGATGTGACGGATATCGGTGTGGAGGAAACGACTAAAATTATGGAAAAACTAGATAGTAAGGGCTGGATCAAGATTGATGCTGGGCGTCAAGTTATCCATCTGATCAACCTTAAGCAGTTGACGCACCTGGCAGGACGAGTCTAGCAATTTTAGATTTTAGATTTGGGATTTTGGATTAATGACGGAAGCCACTCAAGTCCGATTCAGCCGCTTTACCAGCACCGCACCGGCAATTCACTACCAGGTTGCGATGCCGCTGCCTAGTTCTCACCTGTTTGAGGTGACTTTGCAGGTTGTAGGTTGGTCAGTTTCAGTGCTTGATTTAAAGCTGCCGGTTTGGACTCCAGGTTCTTACTTGGTGCGGGAGTATGCTAAGCATTTGCAGGATTTTTCCGCTTATAGCGGGGGCAATATTTTGCCTTGGTGTAAGTTAGGGAAAAATCACTGGCAAATTGAAACTGATGGGGTGTCTGAAATAACAGTGAAGTACCGCGTGTTTGCCAACGAGCTGACGGTGCGTACAAATCATTTAGATGATTCTCACGGTTATTTCAATCCGGCGGCGCTGTGTTTTTATTTACCGGGATTTGAGCAGCAACCGATCGCGATCGAAATTATCCCGCCTTTAGCAGAATGGAGGGTGACAACGCCTTTGCCGCCGGTTGCAGGGCAAGTTAATGTTTTCGAGGCGGTGGATTTTGATACGCTGGTGGATAGTCCGTTTGAAGTTGGCTGTCACAATTTATATGAGTTTGAGGTGCTGGGCAAGTCTCATGAGTTAGCAATTTGGGGACAGGGAAATGCCGAAGCGGATCGGATTATTCCCGATATCCAAAAAATTATCCAGGTTGAAGCTGAAATGTTTGGGGGGCTACCCTATGAAAGGTATGTGTTTCTGCTGCATTTGGCTTCTACGGGTGCTGGTGGTTTGGAACACAAAAATTCCTGCACTTTAAATTATTCGCGTTTTGGTTTTCGGGCTAAGGATAAGTACGATCGCTTTATGCAATTGGTGGCGCATGAATTTTTCCATTTGTGGAATGTTAAGCGCCTCCGTCCTAAAGGGCTAGAAAAGTTTGATTACGATGGGGAGAATTACACTCCTTCACTGTGGTTTAGTGAGGGGACGACAAGTTATTACGATTTGTTGATTCCGCTGCGATCGGGGATCTACGATGCTAAGTCATTTTTGCATAATTTGGGTAAGGAAATTAGCCGATTCCTGACAATACCGGGACGAAAAGTGCAGCCGGTGAGTGAGTCGAGTTTTGATGCGTGGATTAAGCTTTATCGACAAGATGCAAATAGCAATAATTCCCAAATTTCTTATTACTTAAAGGGGGAATTGGTTTCGTTGTTGCTGGATTTGTTGATTCGAGGAAGATATGAAAATAAGCGATCGCTCGATGATGTGATGCGGCAAATGTGGTCAGAGTTCGGTAAAGAGGAAATCGGCTTTACGCCTTCCCAGTTGCAGGAAGCGATCGAATCTGTAGCTGGTATGGATTTGAGGGACTTTTTTGCGCGATATATTGATGGAACGGATGAGTTGCCTTTTGATGAGTACCTGGAACCTTTTGGGTTGCAAGTGCGATCGGATTCGGATGAAGAACAGCCACCTTATATGGGCTTGACAGGAAAAGCACAAAATGGTAAAGAAGTAATCAATTTTGTAGAAATTTGTTCTCCAGCTCAAGTAGGGGGTGTGGATGCTGGTGATGAGTTGCTGGCGATCGATGGGTTGCGGGTGACGGCAGAACATTTGAGCGATCGCCTCAAAGATTATAAACCGGGCGACACCATCCAGGTGACAGTTTTTCATCAAGACGAGTTGCGGACTTTGCCAGTTACCCTAGCAGCACCGCGCCCCAACTCTTACAAGATTGTCGCTGTGGAGAACTCTTCCTCAACGCAAAAACAAAACTTTGCCGGGTGGTTGGGAGTGTCGATGTCTGGTATTTTGTAAGAGTTTGAGGTTTTGACTTTATGACGATTGCACCAAATCAACTCAAAACTGAAATCATCTATCCCGACTCTGATGGTACAACAATGGCAGAGAGCGATCCAGCACGCGATTATTTAATTTATTGTGTGGAAGCGCTAGATATTTATTTTCAAAATAGAGAGGATGTCTACGTATCCGGCAATCTGTTTTTTTACTATAAAAAAGGTGTGCCAAGTGCGGTGCTTGCTCCCGATGTTTTTGTGGTTTTTGGAGTCAGGAAGAAAAAGCGTTTGAGCTATAAACTGTGGCAGGAAGAAAATAAAGTTCCTAGCTTTGTTTTGGAAATTACTTCTTTGACTACTCAGGAAAATGATGAAGAAGAAAAACCGCGTAAGTATGCTCAACTGGGAATACCAGAGTATTTTCAGTATGACCCGACGGGAGATTACCTGACTTTGCAACTTAAGGGTTCTCGACTTATTGATGGTCATTATCAACCTATTGCAGGTAATGTTTTAGCGGATGGTATTTTATCAATTTATAGTGAAGTATTGGGTTTGGATTTGCGATTAATAGGAGGGGAATTAAGATTTTACGATCCTCAAACTGGGAAGAAATTGTTGAGTCATAAAGAAACTGAATTGGCGCGACAGCAAGCCGAAAAAGCGCGACGAGATGCCATTCCTCGGTTATTGAGATTAGGATTAAGTGTAGAACAGATAGCAGAAGCTTTGAGTTTATCTGTGGAAGAGGTGAGAAAATTCGTTGAGTAAATTTGAACTTTTATAGGTTGGGTTTTGTTATCGCTTAACTCAACCTAAAATTTTGTGAACTTTCGGCGATAAAAACGAGCGAGTTTTTTTGGGGAAATACCGAGAAAATAACCAATAATCATAATTTGGTTGATTAAAGTAGTTTTAAGGACTCCTAATTTCTGCCAACGCCGTCCTGATGTTAGCACTGGTACTGGGACAATTTCAATTTTTCCTAATTCTCTTAAACGACGGATAAAGACAAAATCTTCCATAATTGGAAGTTCGGGAAAACCACCAATATCGCGAAATACATCTGCCTTTAGAAAGATGGCTTGGTCGCCGTAGGGTAGAGAAAAAAAGCGCGATCGCAAATTGACCATCTTTTCTACTAACCGTATTCCTCTGATTTTGGAATTAATTCCCAATTCAAAGGCACCAGCAATGGGGGGTTGAGATCCCCCCCAACCCCCCCTTTTTAAGGGGGGGCTAAAGATTGGATTTTGAATTGGAGAATTTTCCTTGCATTTCTCTCCTGCTAAAGTCTGACGAACCATAGTGTCGAAATTTGCGGGTAAAAGGGTATCGGCGTGGAGAAAAAGAAGGATATCGCCGCTAGCAAGTGCTGCACCTGCGTTCATTTGCTTAGCGCGTTGTGGAGGAGAAGATAAAAGTTTGATGCCTAACGAGTTCACTATGGCGACTGTTTCATCTTGACTTCCACCATCGACAACAATAACTTCCACATTAACAGCATCCTTAACTAATAATACAGTTTTAGTAATATTGTTTGCCTCATTTAAAACGGGAATAATGATGGAAATTTTGGGATTTTGCATGGGATAGCCAAAGAAATATTAGTTGAGTTATATTGTAATAATTATATTGTTGATTGAAATTCTCCGCTTGTGAGGTGCTGCAATGCCTTCTCCGTTTCCAGGAATGAACCCTTATTTAGAGAATCCCCTCCGGTGGTCGGAAGTACATCACCGCCTGATTACAGCAATTGCCATAGCCATAGAATCGAATCTCAGTCTTCAATACAGAGTGGCGATTGAAAAACGCATTTATCTGAGTGAGGAGGAAGAAGAGTCCGTCACTGTAGCAATTCCTGATGTGTCTGTATACTCTCAAAGTTCAACCTCAAGTCAGACTCGATCGACGATGACTTTACCCGCACAAACTGAAGCTGTCACGGTAAGGTTACCAGTACCGGAAGAAATGAGGGAAGGTTATTTAGAAATTAGAGAGGAGGAAACAGGATATGTGGTCACAGCGATCGAAGTTATTTCTCCCACTAACAAACGCGCTGGTATGGGACGAGATGCTTATGAAAAAAAGCGTCGGAAAGTATTAAGCAGTCCTACAAATTTGGTAGAAATTGACTTACTCAGAGGCGGTAAACCCATGCGAATGAATTATCGGCCAAATCCCGCCATCGGACTATCGCATTTTGATTGCTAGAGGAGATCGCCGTCCGCAAGCGCAGTTGTATGCTTTTAGCGTTCGGCAAGAAATTCCTCAGTTTCTGCTACCTTTGCGATCGGGAGATCCTGAACCATTGGTAGATTTACAGAGTTTGTTAATTCAGGTAGACAATCAGGCAAGATTTGATATGGCAATAAACTACCGTCTCGAATCCGTACCGCCTCTCAAATCGGAGGATAAAATTTGGGCAGATGCACTTCTGCGAGAAACGGGACTGCGTTAAACTCAGATCTTTGCAGATAAATTTTTCTGGTCATGTGTATATACAAAGGAAAGATCTTCGGGCCGATCGACATCAGAAAGTTCGGTCAGGTAAGCAACTTTTAAATTAAGTTTCTCAGCAATTTCTAGGGTTTGTTGGAAAACTTCAGATGTACTCCAGCTAATTCCCGTGAATAGGTCGGGGATAAAGCGGCATAAACCAATTAAGTAATAACCGCCATCGGTGGCGGGACCAAGGACTAAATCGTGCTGGGAAAGTGCCTGAAATGCTTCTGCGATAATTTGGGATTTCAGGGTCGGACAATCAGAACCAACGATAATAACATTATCCGTATTATTGGTAAATGCTATTTGAAATGCAGACGCCATTCGCATTCCAATATCGCCTTCACTCTGTTGTCGATAAAAAATATCATCTCCCAACCATTGTTGCATCAATTGTCGATCGCCACCCGTAAAATGCACTTCCAGAGATAGGGGAAGGGAGAATTGAAGTTTTTTGACTTGTGCGATCGCACTTTCTGTCATTTGGCGATGAAGAACCGCTGCACCTTCAGCACCCAGAACTGGGATGAGTCGCGTCTTGACTTTTCCTGCTTCTGGATAGCGAGTAAAAATGACTAGGCAATTGGTCATTACTAATTTCAGATTTTAGATTTCAAATTTAATCTAAAAATATCAGAACTTACGCACTAACCAAGGTTTTGCCCCCCTAGCCCCCCAAATCTGGGGGGAACAGGACTTTATCTCCCCCCAGGTTTGGGGGGTTTGGGGGCAAATTCGTAAGTCCTGTTAAATTTGAAATCTGCAATTTGCAATCTTAAATTATCGATCAGCTCATTTCCAACATCCGTTGCATTGGTCGCAATGCAGCTAATCGCGTTTCTTCTGGTAAAGTTATTTCCGGTGAGCGATTTTTCATCGCCCAATAAAGCTTTTCCAGAGTATTTAATCGCATGAAAGGACACTCATTGCAGGCGCAATTGTTGATTGGTGGTGCGGGAATGAAGCGTTTTTGAGGTTGCTGCTTCTGCATTTGGTGAATAATACCAGGTTCGGTAGCAACAATAAAAGCTTCACTGGAACTAGCTTGAGAATACTTCAGCAAAGCACTGGTAGAACCGATGTAGTTGGCGTGACGCAATACTGGCGGTTCGCATTCGGGATGAGCGATGATTTCGGCTTCTGGGTGGGCAATTTTTAACTGGACTATCTTCTTTTCGGAGAAGTTTTCATGTACAATACAAGCTCCTTGCCATAGTACCATGTCTCGCCCAGTTTGCTCCATGACGTAGCGACCGAGATTGCGATCGGGAGCAAATATAATTGGCTGATTTGCTGGAATTTGGCTAACTATCTTGACAGCGTTGGAACTGGTGCAGATAATATCGCTCATTGCCTTAATGGCGGCAGAGCAATTGATATAGGAAATCACCAAATGTCCTGGGTGCGCGGCTTTAAAGGCGGCAAAGGCGTCGGGGGGACAAGTATCTGCCAAAGAGCAACCGGCGTTTAAATCTGGTAAAAGTACCAATTTATCTGGGTTGAGAATTTTGGCAGTTTCCGCCATAAAGTGAACGCCTGCGAAGACGATGACATCCGCATTGGTGCTGGCGGCTCGCCGGGATAGCTCTAGGGAATCACCAATATAATCTGCTACATCCTGAATATCAGGGTCTTGGTAATAGTGAGCGAGAATAACGGCGTTTAGCTTGGTTTTGAGAGCTTGAATCGCCTCAAACAAATCAGGGGGAGTTGCTGGGGCTTGGGTGTAATCTTTGAGAGGAAGTGTAGTAATCAACACAGTAAGCATCTACCAGGTGTAGGAAGGCATAGCCTTGATTATTGATTAATTATAGTTGGTTTTACTAAAAGTGTTGGCAAGTAGTATCGTAGAAATTACGCAAATATCCAATGTTATAGCCCCCCGACCCCCAACCCCCAACCTTGGGGGAGAGAGTTACAGCCCCCCAAGGTTGGGGGGTTAGGGGGGCGAGATCTTGAGTTGGCTGCAAAAACAGGCTTTGCTTGCCTATCCTGGAAAAGGATGATAGGGGAAGTAGGCATGGCTGGTCAGGGAAATCAAAATCAAGGGATTAAAATAGCAGTTGTCGGGGATGTCCACGACCAGTGGGAAGCTGAGGATGGGGAAGCTTTACGCCACTTGGGTGTGGATTTGGTGCTGTTTGTGGGGGATTTTGGGAATGAGTCGGTGCGGGTGGTAAGAGCGATCGCATCTCTAGACATCCCCAAAGCGGTCATTTTGGGCAACCACGATGCGTGGTACAGCGCCTCGGAGTGGGGACGCAAGCGGTGTCCCTACAACCGCAAGAAGGAAGACTGGGTGCAGGATCAGCTAGATGCTTTGGGCGAAACTCATGTGGGTTACGGAAAGCTGGACTTCCCAGAATTGAACTTAACGGTTGTGGGGAGTCGTCCCTTCAGTTGGGGTGGAGAAGTTTGGAAAAATATCGATTTCTATGAAAAACGGTATGGTGTGACCAGTTTTGAAGAGTCTAGCAGCCGGATTGTGGAGGCGGCAAATAGTGCAGCATCTGATACAATTATTTTCCTCGGTCACAATGGGCCTTTCGGGTTAGGCGATCGCCCGGACGATCCCTGCGGTAAAGATTGGGAACCCGTGGGAGAAGATTTCGGCGATCCGGATTTTGCAGATGCTCTAGCGCAAACCAAACATCTGGGTAAATCCATTCCCCTGGTAACATTTGGGCATATGCACCACCATTTACGCTACACCGATGATGAGTTACGCACTTGCGTTGCGAAGAGTCCCGATGGGACAGTTTATTTAAATGCGGCAAGTGTGCCTCGGATTGTGCAGAATGGAAGCGATCGGCTGCGGAATTTCTTCCTGGTATCCTTACAAGCTGGTGTCGTCTCTGAGATATCGCTGGTTTGGGTTGGCAAAGAGTATACTGTTGAGTCTGAGGAAATTTTTTATCAGCGAGATGAGAAGGCGTTGGGAGAAACCGGGTTTCTGACTGCTGCGAATCAAGTTTTTGGCTAACCTACCTCAAGAAACCCGGTTTCTTGTAGCCAGTTGCGATAACTGCTGGTAAAATAGAAAGGATGCACCTGGAGAGGTGGCAGAGTGGTCGAATGCGTCTGACTTGAAATCAGATGAACCCGCAAGGGTTCCGTGGGTTCAAATCCCACCTTCTCCGTTGAATGAAAGAGCGATCGCTATTTTGTCGAAGATGCGATCGCCCATCTTCAATCCTTGTCAATGTTTTTTCGGTGTCCCACTTTAATAATTAAAATCTCTAGGATCTTTGTTTCTAGCAGATAAATTATATCATGTCCGGTTGAATACTTGTAATAAATTTTATTGGCGTAGGTTGGGTTGAACAGAGTGAAACCCAACTTTAGCTTTAAGTTCGGGTTGGGTTTCGTTCCAAGAGCCCTACTACAGATATCATAAGTGATTAACCGGACATGATATTACAACCCAAGTTCTTGTTTAACTTGTTCCCAAGGAATTCGCTGTTGGTTTTCTGGATCTGCTTCTGCTTCCAGTGCATCTTGCAAATCCAGATAATCTTCTAAATCTTCAGGGTCAACAATTGTCAGTTCTCCGCTACCAACTCGTTCTAAAAGTTCAGACACCGACAGATTCAACTTTTCGGCGATGCAAGCAATTCCCGTCCATCCATCTTGGGTGAGGGTGACTTGATAGTTATCCTTTATTTTGGTCATAGTTTCTCCACCAAGTCCTAACCGAAAATATAGCGCTTCGCGCTGGTTTATTTACAAATACTGAAAGGCAGCATCAGCGGCTTTGTGAACATCAAAATTATAAGACCGCAGTTCTTTTCTGATAGCTGTCTTCACTTTATGCCACCAATGTTCAATGGGGTTTAAGTCAGGAGAGTAGCTGGGTAAGAACAGTAGTTCACATCCAGCTTTTTCCACGAGTTCTCTGATTCTTCTAGAGTTATGAAAAGGAGCATTATCCATAACGATAACCTGTCCTATCTCTACTTGAGGCAATAATACTTTCTCTAGCCAAGTTTCAACAAGTTTGGCGTTACAATATCCCTGATATACTATCGGAGCTAAAAACTTATTTTCGCACAAAGCACCAATAATACTTAGTCTTTCACGACGTTTACCTGGTCGAGTATCGTCATATCTTTTCCCCTTTTCACACCAACCATAAACCGCAGGTTCATTATTATTAATTCCGCTTTCATCCATATAAATCAACTGCTCTGGGCGATAATACGCTATTTTTTGAAGGAATTCAGACCGAGCTTCTTCACAGCGCTCTTGATAGGCATAAGTTTTTTTTTTCGAGTGTAACCTAATTTCTTTAATCCTCGACTAATTGTATCATGACTAACATCTCCCCAGAGTTGAGCCAGTTCTTTTTGGGTTAGCTCACCGTGACTATCTACAAATTCTTTGAACTTCTGCCAATCTCTAATTTTAGCTGGTTGAGGTGGTGGAATACGGGGTTGAGGAGCGATTGAGCCTGTGGTTTCAAACTGCTGTCGCCACCGATAAAGTGTTGTCCGGCTAATCAGGAGCAGATAACTCACTTGACTAATTGATACTCCACTCAAGATTAGGTCAAGAGCGCGGATTCGTAAATCCTGACTATAGGTGTTCGCCATAATTCATTTCTGACAGCTTTTTCTCATTTTACTCTATCCCAACTTGTAACTATACCAGCGCGAAGCGCTATATTTCAATTTTAATTAATTTGTCTTAGCATGACTGTTGACAGCCGACGGAAAATCTTCTCCCTCGGCAAGTTTTAGCCAAGAAACCGGGTTTATCCCAGATCCAAAATGGCTATAACCACCCATTTACGTTATAGAAACCTGGTTTGGAGCATAAGTTATAGATATTTTGGCATAATTGAAAGAACATCTGTACCAGGGATCGTAACATGACAGTATCTCAGTCAGAAACTCAAACTTCCAAATTGTACGATCGCGACTTCTGCTTGTGGGCCCAAAAAACAGCAAAGCTTCTCAGAGAAGGCAAATTTTCCGAACTGGATATGGAAAACCTCATCGAAGAAGTGGAAGACATGAGCAAAAGATATAAAGATGCGCTGAAAAGCAATCTCCGAATTCTCTTGATGCACTTACTCAAGTACAAATACCAGCCGACAAAACGTTCTCAAAGTTGGCTAAACACAATCGAGGAACATCGCATCCGCATAGAAGATTCCTTTGAGGATAGTCCCAGCTTAAAGCCCTATTTTCTAGAAGTTTTTGACAGCTGCTATCAAAAAGCCCGCAAACAAGCTGCCAAAGAAACCAATTGGCCGATCGATACATTTCCCAGCGAGTCGTCTTTCACGCCTGAACAATGTCTTGATGAAGATTTTTTACCTGAGTTGTAAGGAAGGTTGATAATGACATTAACTTATAGCAATAGTAACATTTATGAATTATACGATCGCGACTTTTACCTGTGGATTGAAGAAACTGCAAGGTTAGCGGGACTTAAACAAAAAATCAGTGCTAAGCATGGTAAAATGGTTAGTAGCTAGCGTTTTCACATCGAGGAACAGGCAATGAAGGAAACAACCCCCACCGCCATGCCCCCATGCTTCGACAAATGGTGTCATCGTTTCGACGATGTGTTCACCCACATTGCCCAAAAAACCGGGTTTAGGCACTATTTAGGAGGATTATTGGGAGAAAGTGAGCGAAAAAACCTCACCCAGATGTCAAAAGATGCCGTAGGAGTCACTTATCACCGATTACATCATTTTTTGACCGCCGCGACTTGGGATGCCGAACGTCTCAATGAGCGAAGGTTGCAAGTAATGCAGCAATGCAGTCAGACCAAAATTAGAAGGGGGTTTACCTTAATCATCGATGACTCAGGTCATAGAAAAAGTGGAAAATCAACCGCAGGAGTAGGCAGACAATATATTGGAGAAATCGGCAAAACGGAGAACGGAGTAGTCTTAGTAACAACCCATTTATATGATGGAGTAAAAAGTTTACCATTAGACGTATCGTTATACCAACACGCTAGTTCATTACCCCAAGGAAAACAATCTCCAGAATTCATTAAAAAACCAGAGCTAGCCTTAAAGTTAGTTGACAAATGCTTAGCTAGAGGAGAGCGACCTGGAATAGTATTAATTGATGCTGGCTATGGTAATAATAGTAATTTTTTGAAACAGCTAGAGGCCAAAGAATTAAGATATATAGGAGGATTAGCCAAAAATAGAAAAGTATTAGTTCCTGGAACTAATTCCCAAGAAGCAAAAAAAATTAGACTAGATGAACTAGCAGAAAGCTTAGAGCAAGAGGCTTTCACCGCGATTGAACTAAAAGTAGAAAAGCTAAGAACCGTGTGGGTAGCAACCCTAGAAGTAGAATTATCAACAATGTCCGGGTCAAAAAAAGTAGCTATCGTGATGAATGCTCCGACTTTTGCATTCGCGACAGAAGTTGATTATTTGCTCACTAATGTTACCACCGAAAAAGCCACAAGTGAATGGATAGTAACCACTTACTCCCAACGTAATTGGGTAGAGGTATTCTATCGGGAAGCGAAGGGTTGGTTAGGATTAAAAGAGTATCAAGTAAGAGGAGATAGAAGCCTTTATCGGCATTGGATATTAGTATTTTGTGCCTACAGTTTTATTGTTTGGCATCAATTAACTGGGGGGCTGAGACGACGATGGGCAAACCAACCATTAGAGACATTTAATGATGCCTTATCAGCTTTTAAAACAGCTATATCTTATAGATTTGTGCGCTGGCTGCAAGAAAACATGGACGTATTTGCCGCTTATAAAGCCAGTTTGGGCTTTATTTGGGCTTAAATTTTGTTTAAGCCCCGTTAGTACGCGAGGGCAACTTTTCGGAGTTAGATATTGAAAACTTAGTAGATGAAGTTGAGAGTTTGGGAAGATGGGAAAAACGGGAACTGGATGAGAGTTTTTTGGCAGTTATACGGTATTTGCTTAAATACAAATATTGCGAACTACAGCAGAGGGAACTATGGCGCGTCGCGATTGGAGAACATCGCACTCGCATAAAGGAAATTTTAGCAGACAGCCCTAGTTTAAAAACGTTATTGTTAGAATGTTTTACTCAAATATACCAAGATGCCAAAGAATTAGTCGAGTTGGAGATGGAATTAGCCCCAGATAGTTTACCTAGCGAGTCACCTTTCACCATTGAAGAATTTCTAGATGAAGATTTTTTACCGTTGTAGAAGTTTGGGTAATTTATGAATTCTTGGTTGGAAAAAACAACGGCGTCGCACTATGGCACTATTATGGCAATTCAAAAAGAGTTGGAAGAAGGAGATCTCGAAGCGGTTCGTATAGGATTGGAGGCTTTAAGAGAAGCTGTGAGTTTTCTATTATATGCGATCGCCCTTCCTTCCCTCCCTCTCAACTTCCTCCCAAATTCAACACTCCTGACTGCATATCCACCACTAACCGCCGACTTTTCAACCACTGACGACCAATTAAAACTTCTGGAACTCCATCCCCAACATGAACGGGAATATCGAATTCTTCTCCATCTATTCGTACTTTTCCTACATAAATATCAAAATTTGCCTCTCCCTTTGCTATTCGCATATTTCGCTCTCCTACATAGGGCCAATCAAGCCCCTCTAAATCCTGCTTATCGATTGCTAACCAGTCTGAAAATCCTGTATCTAACATGGCATCAACTGGTAATTCCAATCCATCAGCAGCAATCAACTCTATTTCAAAAAATAACTCCTCATCATCCCCAAATTTGCCTTCAATCATATTGTGCCAGCTACTCCCGTTTCATTGATTCGGAAGATATAAACAGGAGCATTAGGATGCTTATGTCGCGACATATTTATAGCTGTTAATTCATTTTTATTAATAAAATAATCTCCACTATCAGGTTCAACCGCTATATACCAGTTGTAATGAGTTTTAATCAGTTCGGGTTGAACTCGATCGAAAATCACTTGGCAGCGCTTATGAAATGCCTCTTGTTCGGCTTTCCACTGCGCCTTTTTTTCTTCTGACCACTGGATTTCTGGGAATATTCTGCCTCGGCGGACGATGCGAGTAGGTTTTGTTTCAGTCATTTTTGATTCTCCTATTTCTGAAATATATAATTTTCAATTAACTCTGCTATTGGCTGAAGATAGTGATTGCCTTGGCTCATATTCTGCCAGCTACTCCGGTTTCATTAATAACCAAAATATATGGAATAGCATTCTGTTTTTTTTGCGAGCCATCTGTGTAGCTACTTCTTCATTTTTGTCAATAAAATAGTCTTCGCTATCTGGATCGATCGCCATAAAATAGTTATAGTGAGTTTTGATTACCCCTGGCTTGACTTTTTCAAAAATAACTTGGCAACGGTGACGAGTTGCTGCCATTTCTGCTTTCCACTGCGCCTTTTTTTCTTCTGACCACTGGATTTCTGGGAATATTCTGCCTCGGCGGACGGTGCGAGTAGGTTTTGTGTCGGTCATTTTTAATTCTCCTATTTCTGAAATATCTAATTTTTGATTATCTCTAGTATTGGCTGAAGATAACGATAGACTCACTAAAAGAGATATTTCTATTATAGCCATAGTCAGATATGCGATCGCCCTTTCTTCCCTCCCCTTCAACTTTCTCCCAAAGTTAACAACCATGACTGCATAGAATTGTTTATTACAACCAAATATAGCATTTATTATTTATCAAAACTTTATTTTGCTTCCTCAAGACGACGTAGGTAAAAATAAATTAATGAAATAACCCACTTGACTTATTCAATCAGGTGGGTTATTTCATTTCAGATTTACTTAAATAAAAGGCTGTAAGTGCTGAATCAACTGTGGCGCTGACTGCACACCCTCAATTCGATCGACCTGCACACCATTCTTAAAGAGTACCAGCGTCGGCAGAGCGTGAATGCTATACTGAGAAGCTAACTGAGAATATTTATCAGTGTCAATTTTTACAACCTTTAAGCGGCCTTGCATTTGGGCATTCACCTGCTCTAGAATGGGAGCCATCATCTGGCAGGGGCCGCACCAGGTAGCGTAAAAATCTACCAACACTGGCACGTCTGAGCCAGATAACAACTCATCAAAGCTGTTGAACTGTTGTTTAGTAGCCATAAGAAAAAATTAATTGTTTGCTTAACACCAACTTAATCCTAGATTCTGGTTTGATAAATTTTGTAAGTCTTAGGTACGAATCAACCTAAGATAGTTAGCGCAGTTATTGAACCATCTCACTGACGTACATGGAAGCATTGCCAGAAAATGATCGGCGGTTGCGGGGACAAGTTGCTATTGTTACAGGTGCTTCGCGGGGAATCGGTCGCGCCGTCGCCGTCGCCTTGGCCGCTGAGGGAGCGAATCTTGTTGTAAACTATGCCAGTTCCAGTACCGCTGCTGAAGAGGTGGTAGCGGAAATCACAGCGGGAGGAGGTAATGCGATCGCACTCCAAGCCGACGTTTCCAAAGCCGATCGAGTAGACACCCTCATCAACGCCGCAATGGACAAATGGGGTCGCGTCGATATTCTCGTCAACAACGCTGGTATTACCCGCGACACATTGCTACTGCGGATGAAACCAGAAGATTGGCAAGCCGTAATCGATCTCAACCTCACAGGCGTCTTTCTCTGTACCCGCGCCGCCAGTAAAATAATGCTCAAACAACGCAGCGGTCGAATTATCAACATTTCCTCAGTTGCGGGTCAAATGGGCAACCCCGGTCAAGCTAACTACAGCGCCGCCAAAGCTGGCGTCATCGGCTTTACCAAAACCGTCGCCAAGGAACTTGCTTCTCGCGGCATCACAGTAAATTCTGTTGCCCCTGGATTTATTGTCACAGATATGACCGGCAATCTCAAATCAGAGGAAATCTTGAAATACATTCCTCTAGGTCGCTACGGTCAACCAGAAGAAGTCGCCGGGATGGTTCGCTTTCTCGCCGCTGACCCAGCTGCCGCATACATCACCGGACAAGTGTTTAACGTCGATGGTGGCATGGTTATGGCCTAGCTAATCGGTCATTAAGTAGGTCGGGCGCAAATAAATCATTATTGGTACGTAGTTGCGCTTTAGCACTAAAGCGCAACTACGTACCAAATACAGAAATGGGTAAATCTTCTTTGCATCCCCAATCTTGATTAGCACTCGCACGCCTAGAGTGCTAAATTGGCTAATGGAAGCGAGTGGAAACAGAATATGGCAAAAATCGTTGCATTTAATGAAGAGTCTCGGCGGGCGTTAGAACGGGGCGTCAACGCCCTGGCCGACGCCGTTCGGATTACCTTGGGGCCAAAAGGTCGCAATGTGGTACTGGAAAGGAAATTTGGCGCACCGGAAATTGTCAACGACGGGATTACGATCGCCAAAGAAATTGAATTAGAAGACCCCTTAGAAAACACGGGTGCCCAGCTAATTCGGGAAGTCGCCTCCAAAACCAAAGATGTCGCCGGTGATGGCACCACAACCGCCACAGTCCTAGCCCAAGCGATGATTCGCGAAGGCTTGAAGAACGTAGCAGCTGGTGCAAATCCAGTTGCCTTGCGACATGGCATCGAAAAAACTGTTGTCGCCTTGGTGAAGGAAATCGAAGCAGTCGCTAAGCCAGTAGAAGGTGCAGCGATCGCGCAAGTAGCCACCGTCTCTGCCGGTAACGACGAGGAAGTCGGGGCGATGATCGCCGAAGCGATGGAGAAAGTTACCAAAGACGGCGTTATTACCGTTGAAGAATCTAAGTCCCTGACAACCGAACTGGAAGTAGTCGAGGGAATGCAGCTCGATCGCGGCTATATTTCCGCCTACTTCGTCACCAACAACGAACGGATGACGGTGGAATATGAAGATGTTCGCATCCTCCTCACCGACAAGAAGATTAGTGTCATCCAAGATTTGATTCCCGTCTTGGAGAAAGTTGCCCGTTTGGGTAAACCCTTACTGGTGATAGCCGAAGATGTTGATGGAGAAGCCTTAGCAACCTTGGTGGTGAACAAAGCCAGAGGTGTGTTGAATGCCGTCGCGATCAAAGCACCTGGATTTGGCGATCGCCGCAAAGCTATGCTCCAAGATATCGCCGTCCTCACCGGAGGTCAAATGATTTCCGAAGAAGTCGGACTCAGCTTGGATGGCGTCACCCTCGATATGCTGGGAGTTGCCCGCAAAATCACGATCGATAAAGAAACCACCATCATCGTCGCTGGTGGCGAAACCACCGCAGACGTGCAAAAGCGAATCGGCCAAATTCGCAACCAACTGGCAGAAACCGACTCAGATTACGACAAAGAAAAACTGCAAGAACGGATTGCCAAACTTGCGGGTGGAATTGCGGTGATTAAAGTTGGTGCAGCCACCGAAACCGAACTGAAAAACCGTAAGCTGCGGATCGAAGACGCCCTCAACGCCACTAAAGCGGCTGTGGAAGAAGGCATCGTACCCGGTGGCGGCACTACGCTAATTCATTTGACCAAAAAGATCGACGAGATTAAAAACAGCTTGGATGCCGAAGAAAAGATCGGTGCTGAGATTATCCGCAAGGCACTGGAAGCACCATTGCGCCAAATTGCCGATAACGCAGGCGTCGAAGGTTCTGTGATTGTCGAGAACGTGCGAAACACCGAATTCAACATCGGTTATAACGCCCTCATCGATAAATTTGAAGACATGATTGCGGCTGGAATTATTGACCCAGCAAAAGTCGTGCGATCGGCCCTGCAAAACGCCGCTTCCATTGCCAGTATGGTGTTAACTACCGAAGCTTTGGTTGTCGAAAAGCCTGAGAAGAAACCCGCTGGCGGTGCCCCTGATATGGGCGGTATGGGCGGCATGGGCGGCATGGGCGGTATGGGCGGCATGGGCGGCATGGGCGGCATGGGCGGCATGGGTATGATGTAATCCATTCGCCATTAGTCATTAGTAAAATTTTGACAATACTAATGACCAATGATTTATTACAGCAGCTTGTTTACCAGATAGGCTTTAAGGTGCGTTACGCTTAGGCTAACGCACCCTACACCTCAACGAATCTAGTTCAATCTTTGTGCAGAATCAGAATATCCTGGTAGCTGATGAACTCAGTGCGGCCACACCACAAGCCGTAATACTTGCCTTTCACTGTGAAACCGCTCGAGCCAATCCACCCCAGCAGTAAGTCTTCTTTAAACCCTGTGAACATCTCCGGCATATCCAAGCTGGTGGCAAAATAATCATCGATCTCGTGAACCAGATTAGCAGAACTTTTGCCTGCCGCAATCAGTTTTGCCGACTCCTCGTTGTGCAAGAAGACGGTACATAGGCAACGACCGCCCGGTTTGAGAACCCGGTAGATTTCTTCTAGATAATGGCGAACCTCGCAAGCCGGGATGTGAGTAAATACAGAACCCAGAAAAACAAAATCAAAACTTTCGTCCTCGTAAGGGAAAACAAACTCCGTCGCTGGCAAAGTTCCATTGTGGTTATAAAGCTTGTTATAAATGTCTACTCGACGGAAGTTGAAGTTGGGAAAGCGAGGAGCGATATTATTCTGAGCCCATTGAATTAGTGGCTCCATAATATCAAACCCCTCGTATCGGGTTGTGGGTGCCAAGTAGTAGGCTAGGGTGTAGGCTATGCGGCCCATACCGCAGCCAACATCAAGTACCGAGTCAGTCGGTTTGAGAGCGGCCATTTCCAAAAAGTAGCCGAGAAACTCAATGGCTGTGCGGCTGAAGGTGGCTAGAGCATTTGACCCTATCCAGATCATCAATTCGCTGTCATCCTCGCTGGGAAGCGGTAAGGAAGGTTCTAGCAGGTAGAGTATGCTTCCTCCCTCTCCTTCTTTGAACAAGGGAGTCACAACAATGAGGGAATCCCGAATTTGTTGTTGTTCTTCTTGATTGAGAGGTATGCGAATGCGGAACCGCGACTTCTGCGCGCATTCTAGATTTGGGAATATTTCCTTGACATCAGGACTCTTGATGCCAAAAGCCATTTCAAAGTCAGTGAATTCTTTACCTGAATATGAAACCCTTAAGCTTTCCACAGGGCCTGCATTAACTGAAGCTGCCCAGCCTATTAACTGCAACACATTGTCTTCGATGACCGCTTTGTCGATGTTCCCGCGCATTTGAACCAGTTTAGTTGGTGTGATTGTCTTCGTGACATCCTCCCCCACTAAATCGAAGATTATAATGGGGGCTTCCAAGAATCACTTCCTGGTTTTCCTGGTTTTTCCCTTGCGGGGTTTCGCCTCTGACCTAGACTGAGTTTCCTCAGTCCCCGGCAGACCGACTGCACAGGCACTTTCGATTCCCGTTTGCCCAACGGTACTAATTAGGGCAATGCCCCGATTTCTAATGACTTGACCAGATGCTACATCTCTATCCGTTATATACCCACAATTCGGACAATTATGTACTCTAGCACTCAGGTCTTTCCTAACTTCTGCACCACACTCAGGACATTCTTGGGAAGTTCCTCTAGCATTAACTTCTGCAAAGAATTTACCGCGCTTCCAGCACACATACTTGGTGATAGCTCGGAACTGTGCAAACGCTGCATCCAGCGTATGTTTTCCCAGCATCCCTTTAGCCATTATTCGGTAATCCAGGTCTTCCATGAAGACCATATCACTAGCGTCACAAAGGGCATGGGCTTGCTTAAAATGAAAGTCCTTGCGAGTGTTGTCAATTGTGTGGTGAAGTCTTGCAACTTTGATTCGGGCTTTCTCGTATTTCTTAGACCGTTTTCGTTTCCTAGAGAGTCTGCGTTGCAGCACTTTCAGCCTACTTTGCAGATTCTTAAAAAACTTCGGCGGTTTGACGATAACACCGTCACTGGTTGCCAAAAACTTCTCCAACCCGACATCAACCCCAATGGGATGACCATGACGCATTGGGTTGGGAATGCTGACATGGCACTGGATGTTGATTATGGCGTACCATCGGTCAGCTTTCCTTATTACTATGCTATTTGGTACTAAAGTCAAGCTTTTTCATTCATGTTGCGACTTTGGAACATCCGGTAAATCTTCTTAGGGAACATCCGCATCCGGGAAACGAAAGAGCAATCTTTTTGGAAAACCAGTATGTCTTGGTGACTGGTGAACTCGGTGCGGCGACACCAATCGCCATAGTACTTGCCCTGTAGGGTGAAACCGCGATCGCAAATCCACTTCATCAGCAAATCTTCTTGGAAACCAATAAACCTTTCCGGCACATCCGGGCTGGTAGCGAAATAATCATCGATTTGGTAAACCAAGTTAGCAGTACTCTTGCCTGCCTCCATCAGCTTTTGGGACTCCTCGTTGTGCAGCAAGACGGTACATAGACAACGACCACCTGGCTTGAGAACTCGCTCAATTTCGTCGAGGTAATGGCGAACCTCCTCAGATGGTAAATGAGTGAAGACTGAAGTCAGCAACGCGAAGTCGAAGGTTTCATCCTCATAAGGAAAAGCAAATTCCGTCGCTTGCAAAGTTCCATCCGGGTTATAAAGTTTATTGTAGATGTCTACTTGGCGGAAATTAAAGTTGGGAAAGCGAGCAGTAATGTTCTGTCGGGCCCATTCGATCAACGGCTGTGCGATATCAAATCCCTCATATCGGGCTGTGGGTGCCAAGTAGTAAGCTAGGGCATAAGCCATGCGGCCCGCACCGCAGCCAATATCGAGGACGTTTTCTGTCGGTTTGAGGCCACCCTTTTGCAAAAAGTAGCCGAGAAATTCGATCGCAGCGTCGGTAAAGTTGACGTTTGCGCCGATAAAGCCCCGCAAATCGCTATCTGGAAGCGGTAGGGAAGGCTCTAGCAGATCGAGCAGGAGGCATCCTTTTCTACCCTCGAACAGCGGCGTTAAAACGATCAGGGAATTCCGAACTTGTTCTTGTTGTTGTTCGTTCAAAAACACATTAATATGAAACCGAGCTTTTTCAGAGCAGTCAAGGTTTGGAAACATCTCCTCCACGTCAGGGCTATCAAGGCCCAAAGCCATCACAAACTCGGTCAACTCTTTACCTGCACAGACAATCTTGAAGCCTTCCACAGGGCCTGCGTCAACTGAGGCTACCCAGCCCGCTAAGTGCAAAACATCGTTTTCGATGACTACTTTGTCCAGGTTTCCCCGTGTCTGAATTGGTTCGGTTGGTTTGATTGTCTTCATTTGGGCCGATCGGTCAATTGTTATAACTCAAATTCTAAAGATTATCTCATTAGGGATGTTAAGGATGGAATCGAACCCGGAGCTATGGAAATGTCATAGGCTGTCGCGCATCTAAATTTTACTCGCTCGTCGGGCAAGATGCCCATTCCACAAGAATCCGATCGAAGTTGACTGTAAAATTAGATGCACAGCAGCTTAGAACTTACGTGAACCAACATGGCAGATAAACGTTTCCCAGCATCAGAATTAGCTGCACCAGCCCATGCCAAAGATGAAGATGAATCTTACATTGATTTCAACTACGACAAAGCAGGGAGTATGCCGGGGACTCTTGACCTTGAGGATGATGCCCCGCCACCCGCCATTGTGTTGATCGATTATTGCGCTAGCAAAGCCACCCGCGTTCAAGTGGAGACACCGGAAGCCTGCATTCCTTATTTGGATACGGAGTCGGTTTCTTGGGTTGATGTACTCGGCTTAGGAAATGAAAACATTTGGCGGCGAATGGGTCAAGTGTTTGATTTGCATCCGCTGGTTCTGGAAGATGTGGTCAATGTACCCCAGCGACCTAAAGTGGACGACTTGGATTCGCAACTGGTGATTATTGCTCGTATGGTGATGCCCAAGGAAAAAGGTAATGGTTTTTACAGCGAGCAAGTCAGTTTTGTTTTAGGGAAGTATTATCTGCTTACAGTGCAAGAGGAGCCAGAGCGCGATTGCTTCCAACCAGTGCGCGATCGCATTCGCCACGACAAAGGTACGATCCGCCAGCGTGGAGCCGATTTTCTAGCCTATGCCTTGTTAGATTCGATTATTGATGGCTTTTTCCCAGTGCTGGAAATCTATGGTGAGCGGATTGAAGAACTAGAAGATGAAGTGGTGACTAACCCGACGCGGCACACGCTAGAAAAAATCTATCAAGTCAAACGCGATTTGCTAACACTCCGCCGCGCTATTTGGCCGCAACGAGATGCCATAAATAACCTGATTCGAGATGGCAGTATTCTGATTAGTCCCGATGTGCGAATTTATCTGCGAGATTGTTACGACCACGCAGTTCAGGTGATGGATATTGTGGAAACTTATCGCGAACTTGCCTCCGGGTTAATGGATGTCTATCTATCCAGTGTCGGTAACAGGATGAATGAGGTTATGAAACTGCTGACCGTGATTTCGTCAATTTTTATTCCGCTAACCTTTGTCGCTGGTGTGTATGGGATGAACTTTGATACAGAAAAATCCCCCTTGAATATGCCAGAACTCAACTGGTACTGGGGCTATCCGCTTTGCTGGGCGGTGATGATTGCGATCGCCTCTGGTCTAATCTACTTTTTCTGGCGTCGGGGCTGGTTCGATAATTTTTCTACAATCAAGAAAGATTAAGGGCAAGTCAAGTGTGAATTGGACGCGATCGGATAATATGGTTACAACCTTCTCCTATATGGGAACACTAAGCGTAGTTTGAACTGTGAGATTGCTATGCAATACCTGCTCTACCCGATCGCTATCTATGCACTGCTGTATGTTATCCACTATCTCATCACATTTTTGCAGATTCGCAAGTTACCAGTCCAATACCCAAAGTACCAAGCTATTCATAACCTAGAAATTTTTTAATACTTCTGGCAAAGTAATAGGCATCTATTACTAGGAGACTATAGTCTTTGGTTAATCCTATAAGATTGGTAATATTGACAGTTTGCATCCCTCCAACAGTTGTGAATCGTTTCAATTCACAACTAACCGGGTTTCGAGGAATACGACGGCAATTAAGATTAGCTGATGTTGTTATGGAAAATAACAAAAAAACAAGAAATAACAAGCCTCCTAATACCATAGAACGACCAGCAATCTGATGTAGAGAGGAGTGCTTGAGTTTCAGTCTAGTTTTAGTTTGCTCCAGAATTTTCATAAGTACCTCGGAGTCTCACTTGTACGGGACACTATGAATAGACTTAGATGCAAGGGCAGCTTAGTGAAAGGCTTTCAAGGCAAAGTAGGGCATTTGTATGGGGGCCAAACCAGCCTGATGCCTATGACCTGCGGAGCGAAATTCGTCGTCGTTTAGGAGACGATAAGGGTGCGATCGTCGATCGGCAAAAAGCAGAGGCTCTTTACAAAGCTATAGAAGAAGAAGAAGATCGCAACTGAGAAAAACAAACAGATCTCATCCTCTCTGCCCCATATCCAAATTCCTAATCTAAAATCTAAAATTTAAAATTCACAATCTAAAATGATAAGGGAAGAGAGTAGGCGCAGGCAGTTGCGGACTAGCGAGAGCTAGTCTGAGGAAAGTCCGGGCTCCCGAAAGACCAAACTTGCTGGATAACGCCCAGTGCGGGTGACCGTGAGGATAGTGCCACAGAAAGATACCGCCCCTAGAAAGTCAAAAGTCAAAAGTCAAAAGTCAAAAATAAAACTTTTTACTTTTGATTTGCTAGGGGTAAGGGTGCAAAGGTGCGGTAAGAGCGCACCAGCAGCGTCGAGAGGCGTTGGCTCGGTAAACCCCGGTTGGGAGCAAGGTCGGAGGAACTACGGTTGGTCTTTTACCCGTTCCGCTTATTGTGTACCGCTAGAGGCGTCTGGTAACAGGCGTCCCAGATAGATAACCGCCTTCAAAGCTCCACGTGGGCCTTGAAAACAGAACCCGGCTTATGTCCGACTCTCTTCCTCTCTTTTCTTTTTTAAAGAAGTCTGCCTCCCGACCATGAATCTCACCTACCCCCGCCGTCAAAAGCAACTCCAAAGCTTGCTGCAAAAGCTTGGACTACCTGAAAAAGTACCAGTTCAGTGGCACCTACTGGACTTGGCGCTAACTCATCCGACTTTTTCGGCAGAGGCTAACTACGAACAGCTAGAGTTTGTGGGAGATGCCGTGGTGCGGCTGGCGGCAGCGGAATTTTTATGGGAAACTTATCCCGACTGTAGTGTAGGTGAGTTTTCGGGGATTCGGGCGGAATTGGTGAGCGATCGCATCCTGGCACAAATAGCCGATAGTTATGGATTAGAGGCATACCTACTGCTCGATCGGAGTGCGGCGGGAGACATTGCCGGACGGGAAACTAGGCTGGCAGACGCTTTAGAAGCTGTGTTGGGCGCTCTCTACCTAAGTACCCACACTTTGGAATTAGTGCTACCTTGGTTAGATACCCACTTTAAACAATTAGCCACAGAAATTCGCAGCGACCCAGCCCGTCATAATTATAAAGCAGCCCTCCAGGAACTTACCCAGAGCTACTACAAGGTTTTACCCGAATATGAAGTTAAGGAAATGAAGCCAATTCGAGGTAATCCCCAAATGTTCACCGCAGTTGTCAAAGTACTGGGACAAACCTGGGGAACGGGAGAAGGAGGATCGAAAAAAGCTGCCGAACAAGCTGCTGCAAAAGTTGCTTTTGAGCAATCAAAAATTCAAATGTCAAATGAATAATATCATGTCCTTACGCATTGGTTACCTAAAAAAACGTGCGATTATTCTTATCTGCGTTTATCTGCGTTCATCTGTCTTCATCTGCGGTAAAAATTTAACCAACGATGACAACAGACAATTTGACGATCTCACTCATGTACTAACGATGCAACCGGACACGATATAATTTCAGATTTCAGAGTTAAAATTTCAGATTTAACAGAAATGTCGTCAGAAGTCCCTACCTAAAAATACTATCAAAAAAACCACATTTTAGGCAGGGATGAATGACGACAAACTAATAAAAGCGTAGCAACGTTGTTGGATTTCTCAATTCTTCTACTTTATCTAAAATCTTCCCTTTTGCAATAACAAATAACCAATGACAATAAAAATTGCTGTATTAGGGGCTGGGCGGTGGGGTGTCCATCTGGTGCGAAACTTCTTAGAAAATCCCCAAGCGCGTTTAGTGGCGGTGGTAGACCCCAATCCGGAGAGATTGGCAGCTTTGCGATCGCGTTATCAGTTCGATGAGAGCGTACTTCTGGCAACCGATTGGGCCCAAGTGCGAGAATTGCCGGAACTGGACGCTGTTGCGATCGTCACCCCAGCCTCCAGCCACTACACCTTAATCGCTGACGCCCTCCAGCAAGGCTACCACGTCCTAGCAGAAAAACCTTTAACCCTATACCCAGCCGAGTCCCTGGAACTTTGCCGTTTAGCAGAACAACAGCACCGGCAACTTGTGGTAGACCACACCTATCTATTCCATCCCGCCGTAATTGGCGGAAAAGCCGTCATCCAAAAGGGAATACTCGGAGACTTGCGCTATGGTTACGCCACCCGAACCCACCTTGGCCCCGTGCGCCCGGATGTCGATGCCATGTGGGATTTAGCCATCCACGATATCGCCATTTTCAACACCTGGCTAGGGGAAACGCCAATAAAAGTGCAAGCTACTGGCAACGTCTGGCTGCAAAGCGGTTTAGCCGACTTGGTTTGGGTGACGCTTACCTACCCCAGCGGATTTCAAGCATATATCCATTTGTGCTGGTTCAATCCCGATAAACAGCGGCGTCTGGGAGTCGTAGGCAGTCAGGGGACTTTGATCTTTGACGAGTTATCGACAGAATCACCTCTGACTATACAGCATGGCAGTTTGGAGCAAAGCGGCAACCGATTTACTCCTATGAATCAAAGCCATGAAGTCGTGAATGTCGAACCAGGAGAACCTCTAAAACGAGTTTGCGAACACTTTCTTGATTGTGTTAGCCAGAACACAACCTCAACTGTTTCTTCGGGTTGGGTTGGCGCTCATTTAGTCCAAATTCTCCGTGCGTTGACAGAATCATTAGAACAAGGTGGAGTGCCCGTTACTGTTCCCCAACCGTTCAAATTTTAATAACCTATAATCTACTAGAATGGAAGTTTGATAAGTTTGATTAGCTGTGGAACTGTAACTTGTTTGGCGATAGTTTATCGAAACAAGTAGTCCACAGAAAAACATTTTATAAATATTAGAAGTGAGTCGTTTTGATATAAGTAACAGCTAAGGGTGCGATCTTTTCTGTAATTGTGGCAATCACAAAGCGATCGAACTCAGTCCACACCCTTGGTTGACCGAAGACACAGGGTTGCAAAATCCCCCACAATAAACCATCCTGGCACAGGTGAGCGTGAACTAATGCTCTATGCCCAAAGTTTTTTTGTTCAAAATCTTTGTTGACGACTTTGGGGCTAGCTGTCTCGACATCCTCAACAAAAACAGATGGTTCGGTACGTAATGCTGCCGCAAACAGGGGGTCTTCAAGGGGCAATGATGCCGGTTCTTTTTTCCAATTAAACTCTGTGACATCGGGATACTCAGGACTGCGACGCCAGCAGTAAGCTACTTTGCCAAGCTGCTTTTGTGGATTGTACAAATAAAGGAAGATGCGATCGCATTTTAACACCTCGCCCAAAGCTGGCAGCAAGGCAGAAAAAACAGCATCTGGCGTACTGCTGTCGCTCAAAATTTTCTCCAGAACTGTCGGTAGAGTTTGGTCTGTCATAATTACGTCTAACTCCGTTGTTTCTCTAGCATAATTCAATCTAAAATCTCTTACTTTACATCGTTTTCAATTGGAAAAAACTGATGACGGTTGGACGGCTATGGTAATTCTTGATATTTAATCATATACCCAAATGTTGTAGATGTGGGTTTTACTCCTACTGGAACTTAAGAATTGTAGGTTGGGTTGAGCCATAGCGAAACCCAACAAAGCTTAGAGCCGCGTTATATTTCGTTACCTCAACCCAACCTTTTTTGTTCTCTATGCTATAAATCTATCTGTAGGATGTATTGCAACGCGCCCATAAGCTTTAAACGCAATGCCAGCGTCGGCTGTTGCTGCCAGATTTTGCGGAAGGCGTTATCCTTCTTATGAAGGATGGGTGCAATTTTACAGACGACTTAATCCCTAAATACATAGAACTTAACTATGCTTAACCTTCCCGGCATTGCAGTTACAGCCAAAATCTATGACAGTCCTAACTCCGAAGTTTATCGAGGCATCCTTCAGAAGGATAACCAACCTGTTATCCTCAAAGTGCTGAAACAAGACTATCCCACCCCAGAGGAGATCCGCAGATATAAGCAAGAGTATGAACTCGCCTCCAACCTGAATATTCATGGCATCATCAAAGCTTATGGTTTAGAAAACTATCAGAATACTCTCGTCATTATCTTTGAAGATTTTGGCGGCGAATCTTTGAAAATATTGATGAATAGCCGGAAATTTAACATAGCTGAATTTTTAGCGATCGCTATTGCTATTGCTCATAGTTTAGGCCATGTTCACACAGCCAATATAATCCACAAAGATATTAACCCATCCAATTTAGTTCTTCACCCAGAAACCGGGCAACTCAAAATTATCGACTTTGGTATTTCCACCGTCTTAACCCGCGAAAATCCTACACTCAAAAATCCCAATGTTTTAGAAGGCACCTTGGCATATATATCTCCCGAACAGACAGGGAGAATGAACCGTTTTCTAGATTACCGCACCGACTTTTATTCCCTCGGTGTCACCTTCTACGAAATGCTCACGGGACAATTGCCGTTTATTACCACCGACGCCCTAGAATTGGTGCATTGTCATATTGCTAAACAGCCAATTACCCCCCATGAATTAAATAGCGATATTCCCAAAGCTGTGTCAGATCTTGTGATGAAAATGATGGAGAAAACGGCAGAAGAACGATACCAAAGTGCCTGGGGAATTAAAGCCGATTTGGAAAAATGTTTGACTCAATTACAGCGTCATGGGAATATATCAGATTTGACTCTGGGTACACAAGATATTTCCGACAAGTTTCTTATTCCTCAAAAACTTTATGGACGTGAAGCAGAAGTTAAAGATCTCCTCAAAGCTTTCGATCGCGTAGCGTCTCCCCAGAACAAATCAGTTGTAGAAATTGCCCATTCCCCAATCCAAAATCCAAAATCCAAAATCGAAATGATGCTGATAGCGGGTTATTCCGGTATCGGTAAATCATCCCTGGTAGCCGAAATTTACAAACCGATTACAGAAAAGCGCGGCTATTTCATTTCAGGTAAATTCGATCAATTTCAACGCAATATTCCTTATTCTGCTGTAGTAGTCGCCTTTGAGGGATTGGTGAAGCAACTCTTAACTGAAAGCGAAGCACAGCTAAAGCAATGGCGAGACAAACTCCTAGCTGCTTTCGGCCAGCAAGGTAGAGTAATTATAGATGTAATTCCCGAAGTGGAATTGATTGTGGGCAAGCAGCCAGACGTACCAGAATTAAGGCCGCAAGAATCGCAAAATCGCTTTAATCTTGTTTTCCAAAACTTTATCCGGGCATTTTGTGCCAAAGAACATCCATTAGTTATATTTCTAGACGATTTACAGTGGGCAGACGGAGCATCTCTGAAGTTAATTGAGCTAATGATCGCAGATGCGAATAGGTCATACCTATTTTTAATAGGGGCTTATCGCGATAACGAAGTCAACGCTTCCCATCCGTTGATCGTAATGCTTGATGAGTTACAACAGAAAGGAGAAAGTGTCAATTTTATTACCTTAACTCCTTTAGACGTAGAGCATATTAGCCACTTGATTGCCGACACATTGCACAGCGATCCTAACTCAGTAAAACCCTTGGCAGAATTGGTAGTGCGGAAAACTCTTGGCAATCCGTTCTTTGTCAACGAATTTCTGAAAACTCTGTACGCCGCAAACCTGATCGCATTTGATTTTGAACGTCACTGCTGGCAATGGGATATTGCAGAAATTGAGGCGAAGGGAATCACAGACAATGTGGTGGAGTTGATGATAGGTAAGTTGCAGAAATTGCCAGAAACAACGCAGGAGGTGCTAAGCTTGGCGGCTTGTGTGGGCGCATTTTTTGACTTAAATACCCTTTCTATCATCTGTGAAAAATTACCCACGCAAATTTTTACTGACCTAGTTACGGCTGTTCAGTCTGGGTTTATCCTGCCGACATCAGAATTAGACGATCGACTGCTAATTCAAAATTATAAATTCCTGCACGATCGCGTCCAACAAGCGGCATATGCTTTGAGCGATAAAAAGCCGAAAAAAGCAGTTCATTTGCAAATAGGTCGCTTGCTGTGGCGGAATACTGAGCCAGAGGCGTTATCAGATCGGATATTTAAAATTGTGGATCATCTCAATCTTGGCGTTGTAGAAACGTTAAATTTAACATCTCTGCATATCAGTCAAGAAGAAAGAGATGAAATTGCCAGACTGAATACGATCGCAGGTCAGAAAGCCAAAGCAGCGACAGCTTATGGGGCGGCAAGCAGGTATTTTAATTTGGGGCGAGAGCTTTTAGCACAAGATAGCTGGCAAACACAGTATAACATGACCCTGGCACTTTATGAATTAGCAGCGGAGGCGGCATATTTATCGGGTGACTTTGAGCAGATGGAGACACTGGTAGAAGTGGTGCTGCAACAAGCAAAAACTTTGCTCGATCGCGTGAAAGTGTATGAAGTCAAAATGCAAGCTTATCAAGTAAAAGCCAGATTGCTAGAAGTACTCAAAATTGGGCTACAAGTTGTGAAATTATTGGGTATAAATTTGAACGAACAACCTAGCTTATCCGATCTTCATGGAAAACTCTCAGAAACAATTTCAAATTTGAACGGGAGGCAGATCGATCGATTAATTCACCTGCCAAAAATGACCGATCCAGAAAAGTTAGCAGCTATGCGTATCCTAGCGAGGATAGCTCCTGCTGCCTATATGGTAGCTCCTCCAATGTTTACGTTAATTGTCTGCGAAGAAGTTAATCTATCTATTAAATATGGAAATGCGCCTTGGTCTAGCTATGCTTATGCTACTTACGGAGCAATTTTGTGCGGAGTAGTATTCGACATTGAATCTGGTTATAAATTTGGCAAGTTAGCTTTAAATGTATTGTCGCTATTCAATGAGAATTCACTTAAAGCTATGACATTTGAAGCGGTTGCAGGACATATATATCATTGGAAAGAATCTGTCGCTTCAACATTAATTTATTTAGAATTAGGTTATCAAACAGGACTAACAACCGGAGAGTTTGAATGGGCTGGTTATTGTGCAGCTGTGAATTTTCAACATTCATATTTTATCGGTAAAGAATTGAACTATCTTGTTAATACTTCTGCTAAATACAGTGGCGATATAGGTCAAATTAGACAAAAAATGGATGTTTTTCATCAAGCTGTTTTGAATTTGATTTACCAAACTCCAAATCCCAGTGTCTTAATTGGCGAAGTTTACAATGAAGAACAATTATTGCAAGAGCTTTTAGCGGCGAATGACCGCCTATCACTTAACAATTTATATTTAAATAAGCTGATTTTAAGTTATCTGTTTTACGAATATTCTCAAGCGGTTGAAAATGCGGCCAAAGCAGCAGAATATTTAGACAGCGTGACTGGAATGCTAGCTGTTCCTGTCTTCCATTTCTATGATTCTTTAGCAAGGCTGGGCTTGTATGCTAGTGTCGAGAAATCCGCACAACAAACCCTAATAGAACAGGTAATAACTAACCAGGAAAAGATGCAGAAATGGGCGCATTATGCTCCCATGAATCACTTACACAAATTTTATCTAGTGGAAGCCGAACGACATCGGGTACTCGGTCAATATGTGGAAGCCCTAGAGATGTACGATCGGGCCATTGCTGAAGCCAAACAAAATGAGTATATCAACGAAGAAGCCCTTGCCAACGAACTAGCTGCGAAATTCTACCTTTCATGGGGCAAAGAAAAAATCGCCCAAGTTTATATGACTGATGCCTACTACTGCTATTCTCGCTGGGGAGCGGCGGCAAAAATCAAGCATTTAGAGTCAAATTACCCGCAGTTACTCAGGCGCATTGGGGCAGCGAGAAGGATTCCAGACACGGGCACGATAACTAGCACTACCTCAACTGGCAGTAAGTCAGGCGAAGTTTTGGATTTAGCTACAGTTATGAAAGCATCGCAAGCGATTTCCGGCGAAATGGTGCTGGATAAATTACTCGCTAAATTGATGAAAATTCTCATCGAAAATGCGGGGGCGCAAGTTGGATACTTAATTTTAAATTCCCCGGTAGAGGATGGGGAAAAACTGCTGATTCAAGCATCGGGTGCAGTGGATTCCGATCGTATCGCCGTTTTGCAGTCAATTCCTATTGATAACTACCTACCCGTATCCATAATCAACTACGTTATCCGCACGAAGGAATCTGTGGTTTTGAATGATGCCATGAGTGAGGGAAATTTTACCAATGACTCCTACATCAAAAAACATCAGACTAAATCTATTTTGTGTGCTACTCTGATGAATCAGGGTCAACTCAGCGGCATTGTTTATCTAGAAAATAATTTGATTGCCGGAGCTTTTACCCCTGACAGATTGGAAGTCCTGCAACTGTTATCTGGTCAAGCAGCGATCGCGATCGCCAATGCCAAACTCTACGCAGAAGTCCGCGAAAGCAAGAGTCGGCTGACTCAATTTCTAGAAGCTATCCCAGTGGGCGTATTTGTGGCGGATGCAGGCGGTGAACCCTGCTATGCCAATCAAACCGCACAGCAGATCCTGGGCAAAGGAGTAGTAAATAATGCCACAGGCGAACAATTAGCAGAAGTTTATCAAGCCTATCTCGCCGGAAGCGATCGACCTTTTCCCAATGAGCGCAATGTTACAATTCGGGCATTGCAAGGAGAAAGTGCGACAGTTGACGATCTGGAAATTCACCAAGGAAACAAGATTATCCCCCTAGAAGTTTGGGGAACACCGATCTATGATGCAGAAGGCAATATAACTTATGCACTTGCAGCCTTTCAAGACATCACCGAACGCAAACAAGCCGAAAAGTTATTAGCTGAATACAATCGCAACTTAGAAATTCAAGTCGCAGAACGCACTCAAGAACTCTCTCAAACACTGGAACACCTGCAAGCCACCCAAGAAGAACTAATCCAATCCGAAAAAATGGCAGCTTTAGGTCAACTGGTTGCTGGTGTTGCCCACGAAATCAATACTCCCTTGGGAGCTATTCGCTCATCCGTTGAGAATATTGCCGAGTTCATGACTTTATACCTAGAAAAATTACCCGCATTTTTTCAACAACTTTCTCCACAACGTCAGCAAGACTTCTTTGCCTTGCTGCAAAATTTAAATAAACAAGTCACTACATTTTCAACCAAAGAAAAACGAGCTTTTAAACGCGCTTTAATTAGTCAACTTTCCGATCGCGACATTACCAATGCTGACACGATTGCCGATACCCTAGTAGACATCGGAATTTATGAAAATATCGAACCATTTTTGCCATTGTTAAAAGATCCAAAAAGCGAAGATATTTTAAACACCCTCTACCAACTTGCCAGCGTCCAAAAAAGCACGCAAATCATCACTACTGCCACAAACCGGGCTGCCAAAATAGTGTTTGCCCTGAAAAACTATGCTCGTTATGACAATTCTGGAGACAAGCTAAAGGCAAATATAATAGAAGGCATTGAAACTGTGTTAACCCTTTATGAAAGTCAACTCAAACATGGTGTGGAGACGATCCGAAACTACGATCGGGCCTTGCCCTCAATTCTGTGCTATCCCGACGAACTCAATCAAGTTTGGACAAATCTAGTCCATAATGCTTTACAAGCGATGAGTAACAAGGGAACCTTAACCATTGATGTAAGGCAGCAAGATACCAACTTACTGATCGGCATCACCGATAGCGGCACGGGAATAGCTCCGAAAATTATGTCGCGAATCTTCGATCCATTCTTCACCACAAAACCTCCAGGAGAAGGTAGCGGTTTGGGACTGAATATTGTCAAGAAGATTATTGATAAACACGAGGGTAACATTTCAGTAGAATCCGTGCCCGGTCAAACCACTTTTACGGTGTCCCTTCCAATTAACTAAACGAGGACGAACTACCCTATGTCTAAACCAGTGATTTTATGCGTTGATGATGAGAACGTAGTTTTGAATAGTCTGAAGATCCAACTCAGAAACGAGTTTAAGGATGCCTACCTTTATGAAATTGCTGAGAGTGCTGATGAAGCCTTGGAAATCATTGAGGAACTGAAAGAAGAGGGAACTGATATTGTAGCGATCGTCTCTGATTGGCTAATGCCGGGAATCAAGGGAGATGAATTTCTCATTCGCGTCCATGCAAAATATCCCAACATCATTAAAATAATGTTAACAGGACAAGCCGATGGAGCAGCGATCGAACGTGCCAAGCTTCTAGCTAACCTGCATTCTTACTTGCCAAAACCCTGGACTAAAAAAGAATTAATTGAAACTATAAAGGATGGCTTGTCAAAAGTATGAATAAACCAGTCATTATTTGTGTCGATGACGAATATACCATCCTTGATAGTCTGAAAATTGAACTGAAAAGGGCAATTGGGGATGAATATCTTATAGAAACTGCTGAAGGTGGTGAAGATGCTTTGGAGTTATTGTCAGAGTTGCTAAAAAATGAGTATGAAATTGCTCTGGTAATCTCCGACTATATAATGCCCGATATTAAAGGCGATGAATTATTAAAGCGTATTCATGCCATCTTACCCAAAACCATCAAAATAATGCTGACAGGGCAAGCAGATATTGAAGCGGTAGCGAATACTATAAATAACGCAAATTTATATCGTTATATTGCCAAGCCGTGGCAGTCAGAAGACCTAAGATTGACGGTTAAAGAGGCAGTACGCAGGTACTGTCAGGAAAAAAAGCTAGTCGAACAAAATTCTAAATTGGAGAATTACAATCACAAATTAGAGGAATTAGTAAAAATTCGGACGCAGGAATTAGAAGAAAAAAATCGGCAACTGCAACAAGAGATTCGCGAACGCCAACAAGTAGAGTCAGCACTGCAAGCATCTGACGTGGAGCTGCGTGCCATATTCGCGGCGATGACTGATGTTGTCATGGTGAGAGATGCCCAAGGGCGCTGTCTCAAAATCGCCCCCACCTATACAGCGCATTTGTACAAACAGGCTGCTGATATGATTGGCAAAACGCTGCACGATGTTCTACCAAAAGAGCCAGCAGACCTCATTCTTAGCTGCATTCAACAAGCACTATTAAATCACCAGACGGTCAATATTGAATACAGTCTCACAATTAAGGATCGAGAAGTTTGGCTGTCTGCAAACATTTCACCTCTTTCTCCAGATTCAGTAATTTTAGTAGCGCGAGATATCACCGATCGCAAGCGGCGGGAAGAAGCGCTGCGATTAATAGTCGAGGGGACAGCCTCAAAAACTGGCGGGATATTCATGCACTCGTGTGTCCGATATCTAGCTGAAATACTGCAAGTCCGTTACGCCTTGGTGACGGAGTTGGCAAATCGGGAAAAAACCAAAGTTCGCACTCTGGCGTTTTGGAATGGCACTGATTTCAATGAAAACATCGAGTTTGAAATAGCTGGCACTCCCTGCGGTGAAACTATTTTAAATGCCAAGTTGTGCTACTACCCTAATAGCCTGAAAGCACATTTTCCTAACAATAAATTTCTCAATGATTTAGGCATACAAAGCTATGCAGGAATGCCCCTGTTTAACTCCAATGGCAATGTCTTAGGCCATTTGGTAGTGATGGATGTGAAGCCGATGGGCAATGACCAGAGAATAGAGTTAATTTTGGAAATTTTCGCTGCCAGAGCCGGAGCCGAATTGGAGCGCAAAAAAGCAGAAGAGAAGCTCCAAGAATCTGTATATGCCGCCGATGCAGCGAACCGCGCCAAAAGCCAATTCCTCTCCAAGATGAGCCACGAACTGCGTACACCTCTCAACGCGATCCTGGGCTTTACCCAAGTGATGAACCGCGATTCATCCTTATCGGCTGAGCAGAAGCAACATTTGGGAATTATCAGTCGCAGTGGCGAGCATTTGCTGACATTGATTAATGACATTTTGGAAATGTCTAAAATTGAGGCAGGCAGGGTAACGTTGAATGAAAATAGCTTTGACCTATGCCGCCTGCTTGGCACTCTCAACGAGATGTTCCAACTCAAAGCTAAGTCCAAGGGATTAGAGTTAATCTTCGATCTATTTCCAGACGTTCCCCAATACGTGAAAACAGATGGGAACAAGTTGCATCAAGTTTTGATAAATCTGCTTGGAAATGCGATCAAATTCACGGAATCTGGCGCTGTTGTGTTGCGAGTTAAGAATGAAGACAAAGAAGATTTTTCCGCTACTTCCTTCCTCCCTGATTCAAAAGTTCAGCGTCTGCTATTTGAAGTTGAAGACACTGGCCCTGGCATTGCCCGTGAAGAAATAAATCTCCTATTTGCACCTTTCGGACAAACGGAAACGGGTCGAAAATCTGAGCAAGGAACCGGATTGGGTTTACCCATTAGCCGACAATTCGTGCAACTGATGGGAGGAGATATCACTATGAACAGTACCGTCGGTAAAGGAACAACTTTTAAATTTAATATTCCTGTTTGTGTAGTTGAGAGCCACCAAGTTCCGACTTCTCAGGACACCCGCAAGGTAATTGGGCTAGCGCCTAACCAACTTTCCTATCGTATCCTTGTGGTTGAAGATGTGAAAGTCAGCCGCCTCCTGCTGGTTAAATTGCTCACAACCGTAGGCTTTGGGGTGCGTGCGGCGGTCAACGGTATGGAAGCAGTTGCTCTGTGGGAGAGTTGGAAACCCCACTTAATTTTGATGGATATGCAGATGCCGGTGATGGATGGGTACGAGGCGACCAAACGCATCAAAGCGCATCCTCTGGGTGGGTCGATTGCGATCGTCGCCCTGACTGCGAGTGCCTTTGAGGAAGACCGAATCGCTATTTTGTCAGCTGGTTGCGACGATTTTGTGAGCAAGCCGTTCTCAATCGAGCTAATCTTAGAAAAAATGGCTCAGTATTTAGGGGTGCTATACATTTATGACGAGCCTGTGGCGAAGAGCTTGGAAGTTAAATCCCAGCAACAAGAGGTTGCGATCGATCTAGTTTCACCAGATCTCAGCCACCGCTCAGCTCGACCCCTTGATGAATACTTGTCCCAAATGCCTACGGAATGGGTAACGCAGCTATATCAGGCGGCGGCCCAATGCAGCGATAGCCTAATTTTCGAGCTGATCGAGCAAATTCCAGCGAACGACTCCCCTCTCGCCAAAACCTTAAAAGACTGGGCCGATGAATTTCGTTTTGATAAGGTCATAGATTTTATTCAACAAACAAAAAAATGAATAAAGACCAAGCATTAATAACTAAAATAGATCAGCAAGAAGGAGTTTTTCTGAAAAATAAAGGAAATCTTCTTATTGTTGATGATAAAGCGGATAACCTGCGCCTTTTATCAACGATCCTAACCGAGGAAGGGTATGAAGTTCGCAAAGCCCTGAACGGTAATATGGCCTTGACTGCGTGTCAGGCAATTCTACCAAATTTGATTTTACTCGATATCAATATGCCAGGAATGAATGGCTATGAAGTTTGTCAACATCTGAAAGCGGATGAGCAAACTCGCAAGGTGCCGGTAATTTTTATCAGCGCCTTTGATGATGTGTTGGATAAAGTAAAAGCCTTCGCTGTTGGTGGTGTAGACTACATTACAAAGCCATTTCAAAGTGCAGAGGTTGTAGCTCGCGTCGAGAATCACTTAGCTCTGTGGAAACTGCAACAGCAACTGCAAGAACAAAATGCAGTGCTGCAACAAGAAATTCGCGATCGCACCTTCGCCGAAACAACCCTGCGGCAAAGTGAAATAAGGTTACGCCATCAGAACGAAGTGCTGGTAAACTTATCAAGAAATAAGGGGCTGTATGGGGGCAATTTCAATGTTGCCCTCAAAGAAATTACCGAAGCGGCTACCCATACCCTAGATCTCGAACGAGCTAGTGTCTGGTTGTATAACGAGACAAGTTCGGCGATTCAATGCCTGGACTTATTTGAGCGCACTCCAAACCAACATTCAGAAGGACTTGATCTGACAGCAGCAGACTATCCTGCTTATTTCAAAGCTTTGCTAGAAGACTGGACGATCGCAGCCCACGATGCTCGTAACGATCCTCGAACTGGAGAATTTACAGAGTCTTACTTGGTTCCACTAGGCATCACTTCTATGCTAGATACTCCCATTCGATTGGGCGGACATACGGTGGGTGTTTTATGTCTGGAACAGGTGGGATTAGCTCGTCATTGGACGCTGGAAGAGGAAAATTTTGCAGGCTCATTAGCAGATTTAACATCTTTAGCTCTAGAAGCACGCGAACGCAAGCGCTTGGAAGAGGAAGTGTCTCAACAACAGCGGTTTTTAGACAGCATCATCGAACACATTCCCTTGGCAGTATTTGCCAAAGATGTTGCCAATGACTTTCGCTATGTGCTGTGGAACAAAGCTAGCGAACAGATTTTTGGCAATTCCAGAGATGAGGCTATTGGGCGCAATGTCCACGATTTATATTCCCAAGAGCAAGCAGATTTCTTTGTGGAAAAGGACTTGGAGGTGGTGAAAACGGGCAAGTTAATTGACATTCCCGCTCAACCCATCGATACAAAATCCGGTGAAACAATATGGTTGCGTACCCTGGAAGTGCCTCTGATTGACGATCGCTCTCAAGTGACGCACTTGCTGTGCATTTCCGAAGATATTACCGATCGCAAGCGAGGAGAAGAAGCACTGCGAGAGAGCGAGGAGCGATTTAGAAGTTTGGTTTCTAATATCGCAGGCGCTATCTATCGCGGCAAGTGGGACTCTGACTGGACAATGGATTTCATCAGCGATGTAATCGAGGAAATTTCTGGCTATCCTGCTTCTGATTTTATTGACAATCAGGTGCGAACTTTTGGTAGTATCATTCATCCCGATGACACAGAGATGGTGGAAATAAATGTCGATCGGGCCTTGAGTGCAAAACTTCCTTATATTCTGGAGTACAGGATAATTCATGCCAATGGCAGTATCCGTTGGATTTATGAAAAAGGTCAGGGCATTTTCAATCGAGATGGGGTAATGCTCTGGTTGGATGGAGCGATATTTGACATCACCGAACGCAAGCGAGCTGACGAAGCACTGCGCCAAAGCGAGGCACAAAAGCAAGCGATTCTCTTGGCGATTCCCGATTTAATGATGCGAATCAATCGAGATGGCTATTACTTGGACTTCATCCAACCGAAATTTTCTCAGGTGTCGGCTATCAGCCACAATCCGATCGGTCAGCACTTATCGACAGGATTTCCGCCAGAATTGTTTAAACAGAGAATGTTTTATATCCATCGCGCCTTGGAAACAAGTGCGGTACAAATTTACGAACAGCAAGTTCACATTGATACCGGGATATTAGATGAAGAAGTCCGAATTGTCCCTATAAATAAGAATGAGGTGTTAATCCTGGTGCGGGACATTACTGCTCGCAAACGGGCAGAAGAAGCTCTCCGACAAGCTGAGGAAAAATATCGCAGTATTTTTGAGAATGCCACTGAGGGCATTTTCCAAACATCCCCCGATGGACGCTATCTCAGTGCCAATTTGGCACAGGCACGAATTTATGGTTACGATTCGCAAGAGGAATTGATTGCTAACGTCACTAATCTTGAAAAACAAGTCTATGTAGACCCAAATCGGCGGAGAATTTTTGTAGAAATGCTAGCAAACAATGGTGCTTTATCCAATTTTGAATCTCAGGTTTATCGCAAAGATGGCAGCATTATCTGGGTTTCGGAAAATTCCCGTGCGGTTTGCGATGCTCAAGGAAACTTATGTTATTACGAAGGGATTGTCACGGATATTACTCGGCGCAAACTGGCAGAGGATGCGTTGCGAGAGAGCGAAAGACAATTGCGGAAACAAAACAAAGTGCTGGTAAAACTGACAAGAAATAAGGCGATTTCCCAGGGAAATTTGTCAGTAGCGCTGAAAGCGATTACCAAAGCAACTGCTAAAATGCTGGGGATAGGGCGGGTGAGTGTATGGTTGTACGATCGGAGTGGGTCTAAGATTGAGTGTTTGAATCTGTTCGAGAGCGATCGCAACCGTTATTCAGAAGGGATGGAAATCTTTATCGAAGATTATCCCTCCTATTTCAAAGCTTTACAATCCTCTGCTTCCGTCGTTGCTGTCGAGGCTCTTACCGATCCGCGACTCCAGGAATTGGTTGAATGTTACCTGATTCCTTTGGACATTAAATCTTTGCTAGATGTTTCGATTAACCAGAGTGGAAAAACTTTGGGTATAGTCTGTTTGGAACAGGTGGGAGGAGTCCATCACTGGACGCCGGAAGAGGAAAGTTTTGCTCGCTCTATTGCCGATTTGGTTGCTTTGGCAATCGAATCGCGCGATCGCAAACAGGCACAAGAAGCCTTGCGATTAGAGCAGGAAAAATCGGAACAATTATTACTAAATATTTTGCCAGAAGCTATAGCTAACCAGTTAAAAAAACAGCAGCTTCCAATCGCTGAGCATTTCAACGAAGTGACAATTCTATTCGCCGATATCGTTGGCTTTACTCCTCTTTCTGCTAAAATGCAGCCGCTCGAATTGGTAAACTTGCTAAATGAGATTTTTTCTACTTTTGACGAACTAGCTGAAAAACACGGTTTAGAAAAAATTAAAACGATTGGGGATGCTTATATGGTGGTGGGTGGATTGCCGATCGCAAGATCCGATCATGCAGAAGCGATCGCGGAAATGGCACTGGATATGCAAATTGCCATTAACCACTTTCAAGCCAAAAAGGGTGAGCAGTTTCAAATTCGGATCGGAATTAATACCGGACAAGTGGTAGCGGGAGTCATTGGTACGAAAAAGTTTATCTACGATCTTTGGGGCGATGCAGTTAATATTGCCTCAAGGATGGAATCAACAGGTCTACCGGGAAGTATTCAAATTACGGAGGCTACTTATGAGCGTTTAAAAGATAAATATTTGTTTGAAAAAAGGGGTGCGATCGCTATCAAAGGCAAAGGGCAAATGATTACCTATTTGCTCACAGGGCAAATCTCAAATGAGTAATCTCATTGGCTCTCCCATACTTAGGGTGATAACTTTAGCTAATCTATTTGTCGGTTTGGTTGAGCGAAACGAAACCCAACAAGTTAGACGTTGAAGTTGGGTTGAGGAACGAAACCCAACCTACAACCTTTACGCTACAAGCTATCGCCGTAATTCATAATATTTTATTATTTTCTGATAGCCACCAATTGTTAGCTCGAATAATCCTGCGTGCTAGCATGGGATTGATTGTACGTGGATGCCGAGCTTGCTCCTGGAATTTTTAGTCGTTTCATCAGAATGTAGGGATGGGCGCTTTCAATTTCCCCAGAACCTACAGGCAGACCATTGCGTTACATCAATGCAGACACAGAAGTTCATCAATCCTAATTGGGTGATTGCTTGGGGGCCAACAGCGCGCTCGCTTCAGGCGACTTGGGCAACTTCCGGTTTGGCCGCGATCGGAGTGCAGCCGACCTTCAGCCCCAGTCAGCGATTTGTGCTGGTGGGTGACTGCTGCTTCGATCGCTCCATTCTGCTCAAACAACTGACTGACGTAGATGGATTGAACGATCTGGCGATCGTCGGGCAGCTATGGGAGCAGTGGGGCACTGAAACACTGAGTTTGCTGGAAGGACAATTTGCCCTTGCTGTGTGGGATCGAGAGCAGCAAACCTTGTGTCTGGGGCGCGATCGCGTCGGAGCCAAAACGCTCTACTACACGAGTGAGGGAACGACTCGCTTCCTTGCGCCCCGACTGCGATCGCTCAATCCGTATCACGATCGAGAACTCGATTTAGTGGCTTTGCGTGATTATTTGTGCTGTGCCTTTGTACCCGGAGCGCAAACGCTCTGGCAGGGGGTGCGAGAGTTGCGACCGGGCAGCTACCTGTGCTTACCGGATAATGTCCAGCCACAGCGCTACTGGCAGCCGCAGGAGCAAATTACCAACGCCGATCGCCCCCTCTCTTGGCACAGTCGGCAGGTGCGCGAGCTGTTGGAACAACTGGTGCAGCAGGCGCTTCCGGCGGTTGAGCCAGTCGGAGCATACCTTTCGGGCGGCATTGACTCAAGCTGCGTGACAGCGATCGCAGCGCGGCTTCACGATCGTCCGGTTCACACTTTTTCGATTCACTTTGGCGCTGAGTATCCGAGCGAGATTGAATTTGCCAACGTCGTAGCGGCACATTGCGGCACCGTACACCACATCTTAGAAGTTTCGCCCCAAAAAATTTGGCAGTTGTTGCCGGAAACGCTGGCGGCGATGGACGATCCGGTTGGGGAAGGCTTGACGGTGCCAAATTTGCTGCTGGCGCTAGAGGCAAAGCAATTTGCGGGCGTGGTGCTGAATGGCGAAGGTGGCGATCCGTGCTTTGGTGGGCCCAAAAATAAGCCGATGCTGCTAAATAGTTTGTATGGTTCGATTCAGGGTGAAGCCGATCCGATCGCAGCTTACTTGACTTCTTTTCAGAAATGCTATGTGGATTTGCCGCGTTTGCTGAAGCCGGAGGTGTGGGATCGGGTGAAGAATGCTCCTTCCGTATTTGCTGAGGAATTGCAACAGACAGAAACCGCGTTTTTGAATCGGCTGATGCGGCTCAACATCGAGTTCAAGGGAGCCGATTACATTTTGACCAAGGTGAATAATCTCACCGCTGCTGCCGGACTAAAAGCGCGATCGCCCCTGTTCGATCCGCGCATGGTGGCGCTGAGTTTGCAAATTCCGCCAGAATACAAGCTTTCGGGGGCACAAGAAAAAGCCGTCCTCAAAGCTGCTGTCGCCGATTTGCTGCCCGATGTCATTGTCAACCGTCCGAAAAGCGGCATGGTGATGTCGATGCAGCAGTGGTTTTTGAGGGATTGGCAACGACAAGCGCGATCGCTGCTGCTGAATCGACGGGCGGCGATCGCGCCTTACCTCGATCAAACGCTGATTCGCGACTGGCTAGACTATCGCGGCGAAGTTTTTCCCCGCTACGGGCTGAAGCTGTGGCTGCTGGTGACACTGGAAATCTGGCTACAGGTGAATCGCCGTTAACCAAAACTATCGGAGATAAACACATAACCCCCGCCATATCCGACAGAATTATCCACTAATATTAAGCCGTCGTTGCTCTGCGGATCGCCGCTCTGAGCAAGTCCGTAGTTCACGACGCGCAACAACCGCTGCGGCGCAAACGATTCCAGTTCAACAAAATTGCCTGCATCCAGCCACGCTAGTTCTTCGGGCGTTAAACCTTGCCTCACCGCGTCGGGCAGTTGACGGGCGGTTTGTACCATTGCTTCAGACTGTTGCACAAACATATCGCGGGTCTCCAATATTTGACGGGGAGAGATGCCTAAATCAAAAATTGTCACCGCTTGAAGAGCGAACCAGTCCGGATTAGTTCGTAATTGATGCAACAAACTCACTCCAGCAGGGCTAGCATCGTGGAGCGCATACACTTTCAAATCGGCATTGCGTCGCAGCATTTCGATCACGGTGTTGAAGATGCTTTGGGGATAGCCGCTGATGCTGAGAATGGCGCAGTTGTTTTCAAAATGGACGTTGTTGGCAATTAGGAATTGAGCGATCGCGTCACTGTCACAAACAATGGCGCGATCGAAACTGTAGGCGCTAACTTCGGGATCGATGCTGGCGGACAAAGCGTTTTGACGAGGAGTTGGCAGCAGTTTTTCTAATGCGCCATTCACCCTTTGCCAGCGTTGCAGCCACTCATCGCTCTGCGCTGCATTGACGAGAAATACTTCACCAGTTATCTGTTGACGACGTTTTTGTGAAATACCGAGCCAGTAGGAAGATAGCCCTAGCAAAGCCACTGTCATATATCCGGCCAAAGAGTTGGTAAGGATGGTTGCCGGAATATTTGTGACTAGAATGAGCGCGCCTAAGATTTGGAGTTTTACTGCATTATTTCTTCTCGATCTAAGATTGCTTTGAGGAGATTCACTCTTATTATAAAGTGTCCTAATCCAGTAAAGATTGTAAATAACACATGGAATCAGAAATATGAGTTTTACGTCATAAAAAATACTACCAACGAAGATCATGCCGAAGATTCGCGAAAGAAAGCCAAAGAAAAAGTAGTGAAAAATCCAAACCCATCTGTTACCTGAAATGTCAGTTTTAAGCCGTCTGTCGATAAAATACAAAACCTGTTTGGGCGTGAAAAATAACATATTTTGGCTGGAAATATCTTCGATCGCCTTCTTAAAAAACTGATCGGTGAATGCTAATGTTCGATCGGTGACGGTAGTGGGTTCAAACACAAACGGATGGTTGCACTGTTTACAGCGACCTGAATTATTGGTGCGATCGCGCAAAATGTTGTCGGTTCCGCACTGGACGCATTTCATTCCCATTTCCGTCACTCCTGCTGCTTAATTTAGAATATTTGCCCGTTTAACAAGATGGAATAGTCTTCTCGCTGCCGAATTAATCGATGGCGGTTAGCTTCAATTAATACCTCAGCAGGACGGGGACGGTGCAGAAAATGCGACGACATCGCATAGCCGTAAGCCCCGCTATCCAAAATGGCGATCGCATCTCCAATTTTGAGTGTCGGTAGCCAACAGTTGCGCCCCAAATAATCCCGCGAATAAGTCGTGTTGCCGCAAATATCCGTTTGATGTCGCGATCGATCGGTTTCCCAAATCGCGATCGCTCGATAGCCGCCATGCACCGCAGGCACTGATAGATTTGCCACAGTCGTATCCACACCGACAATTTGCCTAGAGCCCTGCCACTTCACTGAGACAACCTTCGCAAGCATTACACCACAGCCTGCGATCGCCGATCGTCCCGGTTCAATCACCAACTCGATCGGGCGAGATAGGGCAGTCAGTTGTTGAGTAATAGCTGCACCAAACTCCGTCCAGTCAAACACCGCGCCGCCTCGATAGGGATAGCCAAAGCCACCGCCAAAATCAAGGGTTCTCCAATCTGGCAACTGTTGGGCGATGGCGATCAGGCGATCGATCGCCTGCGTAAAAGCACTCGTGGCGTTAGTTCCCGTCCCCCGATAGAAATGCAGTCCGGTAATGCTGAACCCTTGCTGCTGCGCGATTTTGTGGGCTTTGTCGAATTCGTCGGGACGCAACCCGATGCGGCTGTCACCCGTCAGTTCGGGTGAGTTGAGGCGCAGTCCGAGTTCGGTCTGGCGTGATCGCCCAGCAGTGCGTGAATATTCGCAAAAATCCTGAAGTTGCGACAGGCTATCGAAGTTGAATCGATCGATCTTCCAGTCGATCAGTTGCTGAATATCGGCTCTGCTGAGGTTACTGCCGGTGTAGACAATGCGATCGGTCATAAAACCCGCTTTCAGTCCGAGGAAAACATCGCCCGGAGTATTGGCGTGCAGCCCCCAGCCAGCCTGCTGGATCAGTTGCAAGAGGGCAATATTGCCGTTGGTGACGCTAGCAAAATGAAACTGAACGTGGGGATAGTTGATCGATCGGGTAATATGCTCAAGGGTCTGATGGAGGCGATCGCCCTGATACACATATAGCGGCGAACCATAAGTTGAAAGCAATTCGTGCGCGATCGCGATCGAGAACGGCGGCGAATATGTTTTGGTTTCATCCTCAACCACAGATTCAGTCAATCCAGCCTCCTTCGATAGTTCCAAATGCGCTGCCCGATCGCAGGCGGCAGCCAAAAGACATGATCGAACGATCGCTTGACCGGAATTTCTTTTAACACTTCGGTTCGCCATGCCTGCCACATTAGCAGCAGCCAAAGATTATTACCAATGTAGCGATCGCGCATGGCAACTCCGAGTCGTCCGGATAACATCGCGTCGGCTAAATAGGGCTGCCAGCGATTTTCCGATCGCAACACATTCGGATTCAGCCGCTGACCGATCGCACCCCAAAGCTCGCGGTAGTACCAAACCTTTAGCGGCACTCCCATTCCGCGCTTTTCGCGCCAGACAATTTCGGGGGGCAACCAGCGATCGGAGGCTCTTTTGAGAATATATTTTTCGCAAGCGCCTTGCAGCAACAGTTCTCCAGGCAGTTGAAACGTCCAGGCGGTGAGGTCAGGGTCACAGAAGGGCGATCGCACCCACAGGCCGTGAGCAAACCCTAATGCCGTTGCCCTCGGCTGAATATTTTGTGCGCCTTTGAGCATCAGCGAAGCCCGCCGCAATCGCGCCAGCAGCGAGGAACACGCCTTAGCATCTAGCGCTTCTTGCAGGTAAAAACTCAGATCGTGAGCTTGAATTTGGGCAAACAGTTCGGGTGAAAAGATTTGCGATTCGTAGCCTAAAAATCGCTGAAACGTCCGCAAATACTGCTGTTCAAACGTTTCGGCTGTGGCAGGATGCTCCTTAGTGTAAACTCCGTTGGCAATCAAGGGTTTGTTCGTCCATCCGGCAAATAGCTGATCGCCATTCTCGCCATTGAACACGACCCGCACGTCCTGCGCCGCTGCCTGTTTGAGCAAGAACAGCGGGGCTGTTGTGCCATCTCCATAGGGTAAGTCGAGGGCTTTGGCGGTCGCCCCGATCGCCCGCACGACTGCATCGCCCGTCGCCGCCACTCGCACCAACGGAATCTGCAAAAAGTCTGCCACCTGCTGAGCGTAGGGCAGTTCCGAATATCCCTCAACGCCAAAATCGAGCGCATAAGCCCGCACCTGCAAGCCCGCCTCCACTAGCAGCGCTGTCACCAGCGAAGAATCGATGCCACCCGACAGCAAAACGCCAACGGGTTCATCGATCGGCAAATCTGCTACCTGTCGATCGATCGCCTGCCGCAAAAGCACTCGCAACTGCTCGATCGCCTCGTCCTCACGCCGCAGTAGTTGGGGCGATTCCTGCCAAGCTGAAGGGAGCGATCGCACTTTCGGAAACGGCATATCATTAACATCGGCGACTTGCCAAATCATCTCAGTTCCGGCTGCTACGGATGCAATTTGCTCGATCGAGGTTAGTGGCGTCGGTACGTAGGAAAAACAAGCTACGCTGTGTAGGGCAATCGGGCTAACTTGAGGGGAAGCAATCAGCGGCAGCAGCAGTTGCAGGCGCGTCGAAAACCAAATCGTTTCTCCCAACTGCATCCAGTACAGCGGCACTCGCCCAAACGGATCGCGCCCCAGCCGTAGCTGTCTCGCTTCCACCGCTGCCCAAGCATCTCCCGGCAAATCGGTTGGTTGCGATCGCCCACAAGCATTCAGCGTCACTGTGTCGGCCTTGAGTAACGATGCAGAAGCGATCGCCCATTCTAGTTGCGCGTTTGCCCCAGACATCTTGCCCTGCCGAATGCAGTAGTGAGGCACTAAACTACGCAGCGTTTCTGTGCGATCGCCCTGCCCCCAGTAGCCTAAGAACTGTGAAGGTTTGCCTCTAGCGCCCATCTACCCATCTACTTGACTGTGAATGGCTGAGTGCTGATGACGCGCCCATCCAGCGACATTCTCACTTCCCAGTTTCCTGGCGGCGCAGCTGAGCCGAGATTATAAAAGCAGTTGGTATTCCAAATCGGCGTATCGATCGTGCGAGTTTGATATCGCCCCTGATGCACAATTTGACCGCTCGGATCGATCCAGTCGCATTGCAGAGACAACTGACGAGCGATCGGGGCATTTTTCAACGTCACCTGGTAGTAAACGCGGGGATTAGTTTGACGGCTGACTTGAGTAAGGCTGTCACCACTTGTTTTAGATAGCGCAATCCGGTCTTGCCCTGCCACAACTTGAGCGGTTTGCTGCTGTCGATTTTGCCCGAACAGAACACCTATACCGATCGCAGCGATTGCAACTGCTGTCGTGGCGATCGCAATCCAGCGGTTCCGTCGCTGCCGTTGTTTTAGCACTTCGCGGCGGCGCATCTGCACGATCGCATCTTCTAGAAGCTCATCAGGAAGATTCAACTCTCGTAAAATTTCTCTTACCTGCTCTGGAGTCAATTCTAACTCGCGCTGCCGCGACAACTGTTCGATCTCAGCGATCGCCTGTGCGAGCTGGGTTTGGGTGAGTCGAGGTTCCATACAGTTCGATCGCGATCGTGTTGGTAATGTTCTAAACGAGTAGAAATGAATCAGATTAAGCTACATCATAGCAATTGGAACTGTAGCCTGTAACCCAATAATGCAAATGAGAAGGTTTGCGGTGCGTTGCACTATTGTTAACTCACCCTACTAAATCGGTGTTATAGCATTGTGTGACAGCTTAAGTTTGGCCGGGTAAAATTTCTATCGATCCTGCATCGGTTTCTGTGGGTAACCCAGAGGAATTAATCATCGGCATTTCGATCTCAACCGTTGTGCCAAGACCTATACCAGCACTGTGTAGAGAGATGCTACCGCCCATCAGTTCCATTAATTTCCGGGAGATGGCAAGTCCCAGTCCGGTGCCGCCATACTTGCGAGTTCTCGTACCATCAGCCATTACAAACGGTCGAAATAGTTTTTTTTGTTCATCGATCGCAATGCCAATTCCCGTATCTTTGACGCTTACGACAACTAAAGAACTATTAGTGCTACCGTCTTTGTCTAACGCTATTTCCTGGCGTGTACTAATAGTGATGCTGCCTTTGTCAGTAAACTTAATAGCGTTGCCGATCACATTTAGGAAAACCTGCTTTAGCTTTGCAGGGTCTGCTTGCAGTGCGATCGCCTCTGGTGGATCTGTCCAAAGCAACTGTAAATTTTTCTGATTAATGTGAACGTTTTGTAGATCGATTACTTCCTGGAGGACCGATCGCAAATCCATCGGCTGCATCACCACAGAAAGAGTACCCGATTCAACCTTTGACAAGTCTAATATGTCATTAATAATATTAAGCAGGTGAATAGCTGCATCATCAGCCCGCTGCAAAAACTCCATTTCTTCTTCCCGGTCATCGCAGCAATCATCCTTTACCAAGCGAATACAACCAATGATGGCATTTAAGGGAGTTCTCAATTCGTGAGACGTATTAGCCAGAAACTCACTTTTTAGTTGGTTAGCTGCTTGCGCTTCTTTCCACGCCGTTTCTACCTCCTCTGCCCACGCTGTCAGTCGTTCGACCATACTATCGAGGGATTCGGCCAAATGATTAAATTCTTGGATTTTGAAGTTGTGGGGCACTTTAGATGGCGATCGTCTGCCCCGGACATTCAAGGCATAGTCTCCGAGTTGCTCTAAGGGACGCGCTAGATCGCGAGATACATACAGAGTTGCCAATAGGTTAGCCGCTAACAACCACAAGCTCAAATTAATCAGAACTTGGTTAATTTCTTTAAGCCCAAACAGTGCATTATCCAAACTTGCAACGGCTACAATAACCCACTTGTGATTTGGATCGTTACTGACAGGGCTGGGGATAGCCGTATACCCAGCCACTGATTCTGTGCCATTTTTTTCAAAGGCAAATAAGTGAAGAAAATTTTGTTCGCCAGCCAGGGCATTTTTAATTAAAATTTTGAGTCGCTTTGCATCTTCCAGTTGCTCAACATTACGCCCTACTAAGTCGGCAACCGGATGCTCTAAAATCATTCCGTCCTGGTCAATCACTACCGTATAGCCGGAAAGAGACCCAGGTTTAGCAGCCTGTTGCCGATACAAAGTTGACTGAATACTTAAGGCGTTGCGGAGTAACCCGGAACTGTCATAAATGGGCGCTGTAAAAATTAATTGCAGTTTGCCTTCTGAACTGGTTTGTTCGGCAAGAGAAGCAACTGTTGGCGATTTTGCTGGCGGTAGTAGCGTTGTCACGTGAATACTTGAGCGATCGGGAAGCAATTGACGTTGCTGCTGCGGCCATAAATTAGCCGGAAGCGAACTAATCGCTCCACTTCCACAAGTACTGGTGACAACTTTACCCGTTTGGACGTTCGTAAGTTGAATGCACTGTATCTTCGTCGGCAGTTGTTTTGTTAACTGAGCGAAAAATTCTGGCACCTGGGAGATCGATCCAGACTTGACAACAGCAGTTTCGCTAGCTGTAAGTAGATTCGCCTGTACTGCTTGGATTGACTCGTCAATCCTTTCTCCTTTTGTCACGGCACTTTCGGTTAAGTTTTGGCGGGCAGTTTCCAATAGCGTCGAGCGTGCTTTTTTATACATAACATACTGTCCCAACAGTAAAACTGGTACGGAAAGCAGCAAAATACGGGATAGCAGAATGCGGCGAAATGAGGATTGACGTGGCTTAGCCATGAACTGCATTAAGGGCGATCGCATCATAGCTTGCGCGTAGTGCTCTAGCAGGACGCTCGGAACAGAAAATTGACCTGGCTTAGCCATAGATAGTCTCTAACTTAAGATGCGAACCGCAACAGCAAGAAGGCACAAACAGACCGGATCGAGCGAGCGTGCTAGAGCCACAAGTGTGGAAATATGCTATGCGTGAGTCTGAACGATCGCCGCCAGTCTGCTTTAAAACAATCGATAAACACAATTATAGTTTTTGTGATGAACCAACCCCATACCACTGTTGTTCTAGCTATGAGTGCGGATGGCAAGATTGCCGATGCCAAAGGGTCCCCCGCACGGTTCGGTTCCCCAGCTGATAAAGCACACCTGGAAAAACAGATCGCTTCTTCTGACGGGGTATTATTTGGTGCTGGGACGCTGCGTGCCTACGGAACAACGCTGAGCGTTTCTAATCCCCATCTGCTCAAACAACGAGAACAGCAAAGCAAACCACTACAACCAGTGCAGATTGTTTGCTCAGCTTCCGCAGCTATTGACACCAAATTGCGCTTCTTTTCTCAGCCGATTCCCCGCTGGTTGCTCACTACAGCTAGCGGTGCCCAAAAATGGCAATTAAACTCGGAATTTGAGCGAATTTTGGTTTTTGAGACATCAAAGGTCGAGATTGACTGGGTGGCGGCTTTTGCACAGCTGGCACAGCTTGGTTTGGCACGATTGGCGGTTTTAGGCGGCGGCAAACTGGTAGCATCGCTGCTAAGAGCTAATTTAATTGATGAATTATGGCTGACGGTTTGCCCCTTGATTTTAGGCGGAGCATCTGCACCAACGCCAGTGGAAGGGGCGGGATTTTTACCTGATTTGGCTCCTCGTCTCGAACTTTTAGCAGTTCAACAGGTTGAGGAAGAAGTGTTTTTGCATTATCGCCTGCAACATTAGGAAGATTATATTACTTTAAAGAAAGTTTGAACCTTCGATCGCAGCTTTTCACGATGCTAGAACAACTCAAGCCGAGCTATGACCTTAACTGGATTAACCAAATCGGCGACATTCCGCAACAGCAGTGGGATGCCCTCGCAATGCCCCTGAAAACGCCTTTCCTCGAATGGGAATGGTTGCACAATTTAGAAACGTCTGGCAGTGTTAAGGCTCAAACTGGATGGCTTCCCCAACATCTGACGGTGTGGCGAAACAGAGAGCTAATTGCGGCTGCTCCACTTTATGTTAAAGGTCATAGTTACGGCGAGTTTGTCTTCGATCATCAATGGGCAGATTTGGCTAGTCGTTTGGGTGTGCAGTATTACCCGAAACTCTTGGGGATGACGCCGTTTACGCCTGCTGAAGGTTATCGCTTTTTAATTGCGCCTGGCGAAGATGAGGATGAGCTAACAGAGTTAATGGTAGCGGCGATCGATCGTTTTTGCGCCAGTAACCGCATTTCGGGCTGCAATTTCCTCTATGTTGACCCAGAATGGCGAAGAGTGATGGAACGCCACGGTTTCATCAGTTGGTTGCACCACAGCTATATTTGGCAAAACAAAGGCTTTAATACTTTTGATGATTATTTGGGCGTTTTTAATGCCAATCAGCGCCGCAACATCAAACGGGAACGCAAAGCTGTGACACAAGCGGGTTTGCGACTCGAAACCCTGACAGGCGATGAAATTCCTAAGTTGCTATTTAGTCAGATGTACAGCTTTTATAGCGACCATTGCGATAAGTTTGGCTGGTGGGGAAGCAAATATCTGACTAAGCGCTTTTTTGAACAACTTTATCCCGAATACCGGCATCGTGTCTTATTTGTAGCTGCTTACAACGAACAAAACGACCAGCACCCGATGGGAATGTCTTTTTGTATCGCAAAAGGCGATCGACTCTACGGACGTTACTGGGGTTGCAATCAAGAAATTGACTTCCTGCATTTTGATGCTTGCTACTATAGCCCAATCGAGTGGGCGATCGCGCACGGCATCCAAACTTTTGACCCTGGTGCAGGCGGACACCACAAAAAACGTCGCGGTTTCCCCGCTAGTGCCAATCACAGCCTGCACCGCTTTTATAACCCCCGCCTCAGCCAAATTCTGCGGTCTTACATCAGCCAAGTCAACGAAATGGAGCTGCAAGAAATCGATGCTATTAACGAGGATATTCCCTTTAGCCGCCGCGAAGTTCCACTTGATGTTGAGTTGTAAACAAAAAATTAGGAGATTCTCATGTCAAAAGGTAAATTGGATGGAAAAGTAGCCTTGGTGACAGGTTCGTCGCGAGGAATCGGTCGCGCGATCGCCCAACGTCTTGCTAGTGATGGCGCTTCGGTAGTAGTCAATTATGCCGGTAGCGCCGACAAAGCGAATGAGGTTGTAGCGATCGTCAAAAACTTAGGAGGACAAGCTATTGCCGTACAAGCGGATATTGGCAAAACGGCTGATATTCATCGCCTTTTTGACCAAACAATTGAAACTTTCGGCAAAATCGATATTTTGGTAAACAATGCCGGAATATCTTTCTATAAGCTTATTGCTGATCTCACAGAAGAAGATTTTGACAAAATTTTTACCATCAATGTAAAAGGTACTTTTTTTGCTTGCCAAGAAGCAACAAAACGTATGGCGGATGGAGGGCGCATTATCAATTTTTCCAGCACGTTGACTGCTTTGATGCTACCTACCTATGGTGCCTATTCAGCCACAAAGGGTGCGGTTGAGCAAATAACGCGAGTGCTTGCCAAAGAGTTGGGGGCACGTGGAATCACGGTAAATGCTGTTTCTCCGGGTCCAACTGATACCGAGCTTTTCACCGCCGACAAGACAGAAGAACAGAAAAATCGTTTCGCCCAAATGGCAGCATTAGGTCGCCTTGGAGAAGTAGAAGACATCGCCGATGCGGTCGCTTTTCTGGCAAGCGAAGATGCACGTTGGATTACAGGTCAGAACATTCGTGTAAATGGCGGCATAGCATAAATATAGTTAAGCCATCAAATCAAGTTTTTGACTAAAAATGAATCAAACTTCTGAAAACCTTGCTGCAATTGATGACAACCTTTCTAAGCGCAATATCGAACTCGACCCTGGGGGATATTTTATTATCTACCTCGATCGCGATGCCGGACTGATTTGTGCCAAGCATTTTACGAATGTAATTGACGATCGCGGTTTAGCCGTTGACCCCGAAACTGGAAAGGTAATTCCCGCAAAAGGTAAAGTGGAACGAACTTACAGCACCATATATACTGGCAGAACTGCAAAGGAACTTTGCGTCAATATTTTTGAAGAAACTCAGCCCTGTCCAGTCACGCTTCTAGATCATGCCGCTTATCTAGGCCGAGAGTTTGTTTTGGCCCAGATGGCTCTAATTAGCGGTCAAGAATACGTTCAGGACTAAAAGAAACCGGGTTTATTTGGCTAGTCACCCAAATAAACCCGGTTTCTCACCCCAATAATACCAAATCCTGGTTTGTTACCCCATGAGAATTTTTGGCCTAAACATTGTAGAGACGTTTCATGAAACGTCTCTACAGCCTATAGACATAAAGGGGGTAATCGTTGCGGATTTGGTATAAGTAGGTGGGCATAATTAAACGTAAAACTCCAGGCCCAAAGAAACCCGGTTTCTTGGAGAAACCGGGTTTCTGGTAGTTCAGTTTATTTACGCCCACCTACTTATCAACTTCTCAAACAGGTTCTAAGAACTCATTGACTGATACCAAAAGTAAGTCGCCATTGGGATAACGGTGGCGGCAATTAGCAAACCAACTACCCAGACAGTAGAACTGCCTTTATCGGTTTCTTCTGCCTTTTTAAAGGTTCCTTCTACCCGAACGTTTTCTGCTACTACTTGGGGTGGCCCTGGATCTGGCTGACCGGATAATACGGCAACTAAGCGATCGCCTGCATCCTCGAAAGCTTGGTTATATTTATCACCTTGTCGCAGCGGTACTTGTACGGTTTCTGAGGCCACACTCTGGGCAATTTCATCGGGCATGATCGATTTTACTTTGTCCCCAGTCCGAATTGCCGTGCTGTTGGTGACGGTATCGATCGTTAGCAAAGTTTGATTAGCTTGCGCCTCTGGTGTTGGAAACCATTTTTCAAACAGCTTATTTGTAAAACTTTCGATTGTTTCGTCGTAGTCAAGGTGGCGAATGGTGACTATTCTGACTTCATTGCCCGTCTGTTTGGCTAAATTCTCTAGCAAGCTGCTAATTTTGCCTTCGGTGACGCGACTGACAACTTCGCCCTTGTCAAGTACCCAGGTGCTAGAGCCTGCTGCAAGGCTAGGCATTTCATACACACCCGTAGCAAAAGCCGGGTCAGCAACCAGCACAGTTGTCGCCAATATCAACACTACCGACAACATCAGGCGTTGGAGGTAGTTTCTCCAACTGGAAATTTGGTATAAGAGCTGTTTCATGGAATGGAACCTAAAAAATGACTTCCCACAAAATATAGCAAAGTGCTTCGGCTTTAGTACAAACACAGTCCCCGCCTTACACTCAAAGGATTTTTTATTTTTGAATGAGTGACTTTTGAATGCGTCACTTCCGCGTAGCGGCGCTAGTGCGATCGCCCAATATGCAAATTGATAAATTCGATCGCAAACGGTAGTCCTGACTGAGTTTTTAAATTGGTGAACACGAACGGTTTATCGCCGCGCATCTTTTTGGCATCCCGTTCCATCACGCCCAGATCGGCCCCCACAAAGGGGGCTAAGTCAATCTTGTTAATTACCAGTAAGTCAGATTTGGTGATTCCGGGGCCACCCTTACGGGGAATTTTATCACCAGCGGCGACATCAATCACGTAAATTGTCAGATCGACCAGTTCTGGACTAAAGGTGGAGGCGAGGTTGTCGCCGCCGCTTTCCACAAAAATCAGGTCAAGATTCGTAAATCTCCGTTCCATCTGTTCGATCGCCACTAGGTTCATGGAGGCGTCTTCTCGGATGGCGGTATGGGGACAACCGCCCGTTTCGACACCCAGGATGCGATCGCTCTCCAGCGCCTGACTCCGCACCAAGAACTGGGCATCTTCCTTGGTATAAATATCATTGGTGACCACTGCAATGCTGTAGCGATCGCGCATTGCCTTGCACAAGGCATCGACTAAGGCAGTTTTCCCAGAACCCACTGGGCCAGCTATTCCCACTCTAAACGCATTCATAGGTTATCTGCTCTTTACATCTTTATTAGGAAATAACATTTTCTAGCTAACTACGAAATAACCGAGTGTATTGGGTTTCGTGAGCCATACTAGCTAAAGATAATCCCCAACCGCAACTACTAAGTTTGTCATCATCCAAAACTAAAATTTCTTCGGTCGCACGCATCATACTGATATGTAAATCTAACAGCAACTGTTGACCGGCAGTTTGTCCCAGGGGAATCAATTTGACGCCAGCACTGACAAGATTTGTAGCCCAACTGTGTAAGTAGCCTAACACAGCTGCTCGATCGGGAATATCCCAGTGGGCGGCGGCGATGCCAAATGCTAGAGCATAATTACAAGTTTCACCCAATTCGGTAAAAACTGAGGTCAATTGTGGCTGCAACTGTTGTAAAAGCCGAGATAAGGCCCGACCCATCTGCCAGCTTTGTTCGCGCAACTCCTCGGTTTCCCTGGTAGCTGAAGCCCAAACATTCCAATAACTCAAAGTATCTAAATCGCCCAATTTGACAGATTTATAGCCTCGTACCATCACCGATGCTTCCAACCGAATTGCACCGTAGCGCAGTTCTTGTTCTAGCCAATGCTTCAGGCTTTGTGGATTTTTAATTGTACCGACTTCAATCAGATTTTCCAAAGATTCGGAATAACTATATGCTCCCACTGGTAAGGCAGAATTAGTCAATTGCAGCAGACTCAGCAGCGTTAAATCATTCAGCATAAATCCTTACTCCTTTCGGGCTAGAAGATTATCTATCATTCTTCTGCTCCTCTGCTCCTCTGCTCCTCTGCTCCTCTGCTCCTCTGCTCCTCTGCTCCTCTGCTCCTCTGCTCCCTCATAGATATTCTTTGGGTGGGAAGGGAGTAATTTTCAATGGCTGTGTCCGTATGCTCCCATTTCTGGCTCAAACGGCAAAATTTCCTCTTTTACTTCTACCCCCAGATGTTCCAGCATTGCCTTCAAGACTGGATCGGGAGATAGCCGTAAATAAGTGGGAGCGATTTCTAGCGGCACATGACGGTTACCCAAATGATAAGCTGTCCGCAGCAGGGCCAACTCAGTAGGAGCTAGAGCTGTCATAACTGGTTCCGGTTTTGCAGCTACCCGCACCAGTGTACCGTTTTCCGATTGGAGGAGGTCGCGATCGCGCAGCACCGTACCTCTAGGCAAACGCAGAAACAACGCTTGCCCGTCAGGCATCTCGAAGCGGTGGCGACTGCGAGTGCGTTCACTAGCTGTCAGAGAGAGAGTATAACTGACTGCTGCATTTGGGTCTGCTGGCAAACGTTGCGTGAAAATCGGCATCATAGGGCTAGGGCTAGAAAAGTCAAAAGTCAAAAGTCAAAAGAAAATAGGGGCTAGGGCGTCGGGGCTAGGGCAGAGGGGCAGAGGGGCAGAGGAGAAAAGAAATAAAAATGTTCTTAATAGCAACAAAAGCATAACAATTCCGGAACAGCCCATAAACTAAGTGTATTCACGAGTATGGGTGATTTGTGATTTAAATAGATCGTTTATCAAGTAAGTATGAGTACGTAATCACACTGGGGTGCATTTCTCAAACGTCAATTTGTCCTGTGTGTCATCAAGGAAATCGATGAGATTAGCAATGAACCCTTTAACAACTGCCCCCATCAGAGCGAATACTCAAGATAAACAGTCAAAAATTGCCTTTTTACAGAATATCGATTCATCTTACTTCTTGCAAGGAGTGCTTGAAGGCTTTATGGACGGCATTTTGATTTTAACAGACGAAGGCGAGTTAGTTCATGCCAATCAATCTGCCAGACAGATTTGCAAACAACTTAGTGAAGAAAAAGATAAACATAATTTTGTACCTCATGAGATTTGGCGTGTTTGCGAGTCATTAATCGAGAGCCGCGATATATTTCCCAATCAAAAAATTGCGATCGAGTCCGAAATTGACAAGGACGATTCAGTTAGTTTTCGCGTGCGGGCGCGATGGCTAAAATTAGAGGAGATGAAGTATCCTTGCCTGTTGGTGAGCCTGGAAGATCGACATCAATCTCTCCAGACGATAGTAAATAACGATGCTCACCAATACAGTTTGACGCCACGGGAAAGCGAGGTTTGGTTACTTTATCGAGCTAATTACTCCTATAAGGAGATTGGGGATAAGCTGTATATTTCCCTTAATACTGTGAAGAAACACATGAAGAATATTCATGCCAAGCGAAAAGCTACCTGCGATTCGGAAATGTAGACATTATTGCCTTTATGTGTTATGAACCAGACTGGAGTCGCAGCAATTCACGGTCAATTCGTTGCTTGAGGCTGGGATCTGATGCTTGGCTATTGCGAATCTCAAGGAAGCGCCCAACCGAGAATTGATTCGACTGTATAGTCTGTCTGGAAAAATCACAGAAACTCTTGACATCATTGCGGATGTCGGCGGGGAGAGTTTCCAATCTTTCTGGTGGATAGCAGGTAATATCGGGAACGTTTCCACCTGTTCTGTTTTTAATTTCTTCTACCACAGTTTGACGCCTTTTTTCAATCGTATAGGCAGCGCGGGCAAATCTACTGGCTTCATCATCGCTAACGGCTTGGGCTCTGGCAGAAGAACTGAACATCAGAGCAGGGGAACTTGCAGAGAAATCGGGAGCCAGTCCGCAGAGCAAACCCATAGTAGAGAGGAAAGCCACCATCAAGGATTGCGACAGCATCCGGTTCAGGTCAGGTCGGGAAATGTCAAGATAGGAATTCATCATCATGGGTGTTCTCAAGAACCAGCACACTGATAGGTTCATTAGTTCTGAACCATTTTAGGGGTGTGAAGTTCCACCATCCGAGTGATGACTGGCTACTTGTAGATGTGGCAAAGTTCGATGACCTTGGTTTGCAGGGCTGTTGTCGCCTCTGCGCCTTGTTTGAGGCTGACTTCTAAGTCTAGCAGTACGGGCAAGGTGGCAGAAAGTTTTTGCAAGGTGAGAGTGTTGACCTCTTGCTTAAGAAAGTAAATGCGTTTGGGGTTGCCGACTTCAGCTGCGGTTGCGATCGCTTTCTCATCCCGCTCGCCCTCCTGGATCATCAGCTTAACCCATAACCAGGTGCGAAATTGTCCGATTAAGGTCGCAACAATTCTTAAAGCTGGCTCGTTGCGATCGATCAAATCAGCCACTAATCCCAAAGCTTTGCCTGTATCCCCGCCTCGGATGGCCACCGCCAACTGCAAGCTGTTTTGGGTGTTAGCCGTGACCAAAAAAGCAACAGTATCGGCAGAAAGAGCCTGTTGTGAGTCCAGTCCGAACAGCCGTAGTTTTTTCAGCTCGCTAAAAAGCAGCCTTGTATCGTTACCAACGCAATCAGCCAAAAGTTCGATCGCATCTGGCGTTAGCTTCACCCCAACCTCTTGTGCAGCTTGTCTAACTTGCTGTACGATCTGGTCTGTCTTCCAAGGCGGGATCGGGGAAAACTCCCGGATATCGGCGTGGTTTTGCAGTAGCTTAGTGGATTTAAGCCGCCCATCCGGTTTGGAGCGGCAAGTCATTAACAGAACAGAAGACTTCGGTAAGACGGGCAGAGTTCGCTGTAATTCCGCCAACAGGTCTTCAGAACAGTGCTGGGTTATGGTTGTATCAACCAGCCAGACCAAACGCTGACCCGCCCCAAAAGTCGGCGTCATGGCCTGATTTAAAGCCTGAATCGCAGCATCTGGTTGTTCGGGAGATATTTTGTCATAGTTAAAACTAGCCCATTGGGGATCGAGTACGGTTTCGCGCAACTTGCCAACAGCTTGTTGGAGCGCAAAATCATCTTCCCCCCAGTAGAGGTAAATTGGCATAAAGAGTACGTTGATCCCTGGTCATTGGTCATTGGTCATTGGTCATTGGTCATGAAAATTTTTGAGATTTTCGTCCGATGCCCCATCAGGCTACCAGTTTAAACCGGGAACCCCACCCCCAGCCCCTCACCGTTGACGGGGAGGGGAGTATTTCTCCCCCCTCTCCGAGGTCGGAGAGGGGGGTTGGGGGGGTGAGGTTCCCGTTTTAGGTTGGTAGCCCCCCATCAACTGACTATGACTGTGGCAGCTACCTAAAATCTATTCCATTTAAAATGCGAGGCTATCAAGGTTGGACGAGAACTATCAAACTTACTTGAATCGGGTAGCACGGATGATGCTACCAGAAACTTACAGATCCCAAGTACAGCATATTCAGGAATCGCCGAAGTTTCAGCCGCGCCCGGAAGGTGGCTTCCAAGCTGTGCCGTTTCCTGGCTATACGGTTATCACCCCACCTTCAGAGGAAGATTCGGAAAATTTGGCTTTTTATACCCAATTAAAAGATTGCCAAGAGCAACTTTTGCAAAAGTTAGATCCCGATATGATGGTGGCGGTGCCGCCAGCTAGCTTTCATGTAACTTTAGCTGACTTGATTTGGGATAATGCTTACCGCGACGCGAGTCAGAATCCTGAGTTTGATGTGCGGTTACCTCATACAATTGCACAGATTTTTCAGCAGAGCCTACCGTTGGTGAGCGGTGGTATTCCAATTCGATGGCAGCTATTGGGACTAATGGTGATGCCGCGAGCGCTAGCAGTTTATTTGTTGCCCGCAGATGAACCTTCCTACGATCGAATTCTCAAACTCCGTCAAACGGTCTATCAAAATCGCGATTTAATTTCTCTTGGAATTGAGCAGCAGTACCACTTCACAGCTCACATAACTCTGGGCTATTTTGGCTCTGTATCGGCTGATTTAGACCGCGATCGTCTCAGCAGTACTCTATGTGATTTCAATTTGCAGTGGCTGGAAAATGCGCCCGAACTCTTGGTAAAGAGAGCAGAATTGCGAAAGTTCGACGATATGACGCGCTACTATCGGGAACCTGACTGGCCAGTCCTGGAATTTTAGATTTTAGATTGGGGAAAGCTGGTCTAAATCGGATAATCTAGGAAACTGATTTGCCACCTAATCATCCTTTCATCCCAAATCCAAAATTTCCATGAGTTTGCCTATTCATCCCATTATGGAGCAGAGTTTCGCGGTAATCGATCGCGAAATTGGCTCCCACAACTTCAGCCCAAACGAATATGCGATCGTGCGACGGGTGATCCACAGCACGGCTGACTTTGAGTTCAAGCAGCTAATTCGCTTTACTCCGGGCGCAATAGAGGCGGGAATTGCTGCTATCCGAGGTCGCGTACCGATTGTGACAGATGTTGGGATGGTCAAACAAGGGGTTGTTGGATTGGTGTCACAAACCTTTGACAACCCCTTATTCAGTGCTGTGGAGATGGCACAAACCGCACTTCCGGGAAAAACGCGCACCGAAACGGGTTTGCTGCAATGTTGGCGGGAGTTTCCAGAAGCTATTTTTGCGATCGGGAATGCACCCACCGCTTTGCTGGCTCTTTGCACTGAGTTGCTAGAGGCATCCGTACAACCAGCTTTGGTAATTGGCGTTCCCGTCGGCTTCATTTCGGTGGTAGAGTCAAAGGCGGCACTTGCTTCTACTACCGTTCCTCAGATTCGGGTCGAGGGTCGTAAGGGTGGTTCTCCAGTCGCTGCGGCGATCCTTAATGCTTTAATTGTTTTAGCATCTGAGGAATAGTCAAATTGTCTGTTTTCATCGTTGGTTAAATTTTTACCGCAGATGTAGACAGATGAACGCAGATAAACGCAGATAAGAATAAGAAAACGAATTTTTTAGGTAACCGATTTATATTCTCGGAGTTAATTCAAAATAAATTTGAAATCTGCTATCTAAAATTAAAAATTTCCTAATGACTAATGACTGTACATATTGTTGGAATTGGCTTGGATGGGGCAGATGGACTGACGGATACGGTGCGGCAAATTGTGGAATGGGCGACTGTACTGGTGGGAAGCGATCGCCATCTCAAGTACTTCCCCACTCATCCAGCTGACCGAATCGTATTGGGCGATTTTACAATAGCTATTCGGGAAATTCGCCACCGCCTCTCTACTGACAACGTTATTGTCGTTTTAGTTACTGGTGACCCGTTATTTTTTGGGTTGGGGCGTCTGTTGCTGATGGAACTTCCTCCAGAACAATTGACTTTTTATCCCCATCTAAGTTCTATCCAGCTAGCGTTTAACCGTATTAAAGTTTCTTGGCAAGATGCTCGCGTAATTAGCGCTCACGGTCGCTCTTTTGACGAGCTTATGCAAGCGTTGCAGCAAGGCGTGGAGAAAATAGCGGTGCTGACGGATGATTCTCACAGTCCTGGTGCGATCGCACGTCTGTTGTTATCTTTAGATTTACCCAGTCATTACCAATTCTGGATCTGCGAAAATTTGGGTGGTGGGGATGAGCGCGTTCAGTCTTTGGCGATCGCATCTGTACTAAATCAGACATTTGCACCGCTGAATGTGGTAGTATTATTGCGTCAAATCACAGATGAGCAAATCGACTTAGAAACCTTACCGCATCTGGGATTGCCAGATTCTAGTTTTTTGAGTTTTAGCGATCGGCCCGGTTTGATGACTAAGCGAGAAGTCCGCATCTTAGTCTTGGGAGAATTAGCACTAAAACCAAAACAAACAATCTGGGATGTTGGCGCTGGAACAGGTTCGGTTTCGATTGAAATTGGTCGCTTATTTCCCACTTCTGCCGTGTATGCGATCGAAAAAACATCTGCTGGTACGGCATTGATTGAGGATAATTGCCGTCGTTTCCAAGTCCGCAATGTTATTTCCATCCACGGAAAAGCTCCTGAAATATTATATCACCTCCCGCACCCAGAGCGCATTTTTATTGGCGGTAGTGGTGGCAATTTAAGCGATATTTTGAATATATGTGGCGAAAAGCTAATTCCTGGCGGCGTATTGGTGTTGGCTTTAGCTACTTTGGAACATTTGAATATGGCTGTCACATGGGTGAGCGAAAGGAAATGGGATTACCAGTTGTTGCAAGTGCAGTTATCGCGATCGGTCCCGGTAGCATCTCTGACTCGTTTTTATCCCCTAAATCCAGTTACTATTTTAACTGCCATCAAGAAGTAATGCTCTCAATTTTCGCTGCGATCGCGTCGGATTAGGTAGTCTATAATTCTATCCAATCGCTCGATCGCTTGTTAGCAACCATGAACAATCAACCATGAACAATCAAACTTTCCCAAAAACCTACTTCTATTACTGAGGCAGGTTTTCCTCCTCTTTCTTCTAAATGTTGGCGATAATTTCGCAATAATTCTTGCATTTTGCGACTTTTATACTGGGGAGATATTTCTTTTAAAGCTTGTCGCCAGTGACTATCAGTTGGTGGTTTCCCAAAACCAGCTAAATATTTGGCTTCTTTTACCAGTTTATCCAGTTCTGCACCGGAAAAACCATTGCTATTTTCTACTAAAAATGTTAGTATATTTTGAGTTATGAGCGGCAGTTTGTAGGCAGAAGAGCGTTTGCGAATAATTTCACGACGTTCATCTGTATTCGGTGGCATAATAATAAAAATTTCGTCAAATCTGCCAGCGCGAAATAGTTCGGCTGGTAGTGCGTTTCTATTATTAGAAGTTGCGATAAAAAAGATGGAATATTGATGATCGTTGAGCCAAGATAGGAAAGTGCCGAATTGTCTGGTATTGACGCCAGAGGTATCGCCACCTATTCCAGCGAACGCTTTTTCGATTTCATCCATAAATAGGATATTGGGTGCGGAAGCTTCGATCGCTCTTAATGCTTGGAAGGTGTTACTTTCTGATTCGCCTACCCATTTTGATTGCAATCGAGATATTTCAAAGTTGATTTGAGGAACGCGCCACTGTTGTGCGATCGCTCTCGCAATGAAAGTTTTTCCACATCCCGGATATCCTTCCAATAGTATAGCACGCGGTCGCATTTGTGGGTGAACATCTTGCTCGAACCATTGTTGCCGATTTACGATCCAATCTTTAATATTTTGCAATCCGCCTACTTCATTCAATCCCTGTCCTTGCGGCTCGAAATATTCCAAACCCCCGGTTTTTCTAATTTCTTGTTTCTTGACTTCTAGAATCAATTCTCCGGCTTGGTGGGGATACTCCCAAAGATTTCTGGTAGTAATTAATTTAGCAGTTTGGCTAGCAGCTTGCAATGGCATTCCTTGAGCTTGTTCTGCGAGGCGTCTGGCTTCTTCATCGGGGAGATTATATTTGGAAACCGCAACTCTGAATACATCTTGATATAATTCTTCACCGATGGGGAGGGGTAAATCTAAAATGTGAATGCTGTTGCGAAGGATGCTGGGAATTTGCCAATCGGAACCGATGACAATTAAACTCATTCTAGGGCGAGGTCTTTTTTGGTCGATCGCGATAATTAATTCTTTCAATTGTCGCGCTAAAAAATGAGAATCTGGATGGACAAAAGTTGACCAATCTGGTAATATATAAGTATGTTGGCTAGCTAAATTTTCGATTACTTGTTTTTCCAATCTTTCTGATAAAAAACCGAGAGCGTGCTGAATGGGATCGGCTCTCGTTGGGAGGGGAGAAGAGATAATTTCCCAAACAGCTTTTCCCGGTTCTCCGGTACGTTTTTGGAAACCGTTATTGCTGCTCCATCTGGCTAATTCGCCATCGGGAATATCGGACGAATAGGTGAGGGATTGGTGAGATGCGATCGCGCAATTAACCGCTCTAGTTTCTTCAGCGGAACGGAGAAAAATTAGAGGATATTGGGAACGGAGTAAATCTTCTAATTCTTGTTGGCATCTTTGATAAGGAAGTGGGGTTTGCATTATGAGTAAAAGGATTATTTTTTACCACAGATGAAGACAGATGAACACAGATGAACACAGATGTAATTAGGATCTCTTAGGTACGTAGTTGCGCTTCAGCGCACTCTTTCTTAGGTACGTAGTTGCGCTTCAGCGCTAAAGCGCAACTACGTACCTACTACTAACTAGCAACTCGCGTTAAAATTCGGCTTGATTGATGTCGCTTTCGTATGATATACTAGAAGATGATTTAGGTGTATAATCAAAAATATCGCTAGGTTTAGCATTAGGAGGAATAGTAGTTTTGGGAGGAGTCATCGCATCTGGGGGTAAATCGATCGCGATCGCACTATATTTACGTCCTTCTTTGATATCGCCAATCCATTCATCGATCAATTTTTTTAACTGCGCGTCTTCAATGCGATAGATACCTTGCTCTTGGAGACATTGGCGCAAAAGAAATTGGTTTTTTTCCAAGCGAAAATAGTCTTCGGGATGATCTTCGTGAGTACCTGTCAGAGTCACAGGTAATCGGATTTCTTGATTGGGAATTTTGATGACGGCGATGTATTCGGGCATTTTTTATGAGTTTAAGTCGCGAAAAGAAGAATCTTTCAATTGCTTGCTCCACCATATAAATGGTATCATCGTTCCTAAACCCAACATCAAGATACTTCCCAGAATGGGTAAGCGCTCTGATAAGGGGAGAGCGATATAATCAAAAGTATCTAAGCGGTAAGGTTTTCGATCGGATCTAACATTTGTTAAACGCCGAGATGGTGAGTTTACCGATACCGTAACTTCATAATTACCGCTGCGACGCGCACCAGGTTGTTCGTATTCGATTTCATATTCGCGCAAAGTGCTTAAAAACTTCCGCAAAGTATCTGCTACCGCTGCGGCGTTGGCGGGAAAGGCGTTTATTCCGCCTGTCGCTTCCGCAATTTGTTTTAATCGAGGTTCGTCTACAATATAGCTATCGATATCACTTCGACATTTTTTCAAATTATCGACAGTAAGTTCATTATCGCTGAGATTACATCGGATGCGATCGCGCAATTCCTTCAACTTTTCCCCATATCCCATCGTGTGAACTGTCACTTTTGGATATTGTTGGAAAACCTCAAGTAAGCGATCGAATCTTTCTGACTCATCGCTGCGATCGTTTACCACATCATACCCATCAGAAAGTAAAATTACAGCTAATCTCGGTGGGGGTGACTTATCATTTGGATCTTGCTGTAGATTTCCCAAATACTTGACAGCTTCCTCTAACGGCTGATATATATTGGTAGCAGCACAAACATCAACTTTAGCTAATTTATCTAATTCCAGGTTTAAATCGGGACTCCAAGACGGACTAAAATTTTTATCTATAATAATTTCATTAACAGTAAAGCTATTCTTACATCCCTCCCCAAAAGGAACTAGAGAGATCCGCACATCCCAATTATCCCCCTTAACTTCATTAATAAATTCTCTCACCCCACCAACCGCACCATCCAACTTTTTAGTCCCCCCCGAATCTTCATTGTTCATACTCCCACTCATATCCAACAGCATCACCAATTTAGCGGGGTCAGGTTTAGATTGTTCTGAAGAAAGTAAAGTTATTTGTGATGGACTTAATCTTACCGAATTTCCTTGTGCGTTAGTAGTAGTAATTCTAAAATCATTTTTATTCAAACCTGCGATCGGAACTCTTTCATCATCCAAAACCTTCACCCTCAAAGTAACCTTATCCTGTTTTGTGGTAACGCGATATATTTCTAGCGAATTCGATAAAACAGGTAGGGGAAGCAACGCCAACAAAGTAGAAAATGCAATTATTTTGAGTTTGTTCATGGTTCATGGTTCATTGTTCATGGTTCATTGTTGATTAAACCAATATCAATTTTAACCGATAAATTCCGGTATCTTCAGTCCGTTTTAACGGACTTTCGCTATTAGCCTGGGGTTTGAACCCCAGGCGGGCCAGGTTTTTGCAACAAGTCTCTCTAAACCTCCGGTTTGAACCCCAGGCGGGCCAGGTTTTTGCAACAAGTCTCTCTAAACCTCCGGTTCGATCCCCGCCGATCGCAATTGATCTGCTAACCTTCGGGCGCGTTCTTCCGCTTGTCGGGATTGTTCCTCCGCTTGTCGGGATTGTTCCTCCGCTTGTCGGGCGCGTTCCTCCGCTTGTGCTGCTCTCTCCGCGCCAGTGGGAATCATATTACCAGAAACATCGCACCAGCGCAACCAAGTATCCTCAACCCCTTCATAAACTCCCCGCCACAAAGTTAATCCCAACCCCACATCTTCCAACCAAGTTTCTGTCCTAGAAACATAGTGAATTCCTTGCAATTCATAAACTTGGAGGCGAGTTTCTCCTAGTTGCTGGAACGGGTCTAAAACCACATAATAACCTATCCCAATTCTAGCATAATCTCTCAACTTTTTACCCAACTCATTTCCCACCTTATTCGAGACAATTTCGATGACTAATTCTGGTGGCTTACCGAATTCCCAAACAAAATAGGCGCGGTTTTCTTTTTGTCGCCAGTCGGGAGTAACAGAGACATCCAAACTGAGAAAAACATCCGGTACAAAGGGAGGTAAAGTGCGGCTATAAAATAAACCGACATTAGCGCAAACCAAAAAAGGAACCGTACTTTGCCAAGAGCTATATAAAGATTCTACCAACAGACGTTGTTGTTTAGCCGAAAAAATATTATCCACTGGCGTATCATCTTCCGTAATGATATGACTGATATCTGGTGTTAACTCAATTGCCAAAACTTCCGACATACTAACCATCCTTCCAACTTAATCTACATCTGTTCCTATCGGCTGTAAACAAAACCCCCATCCTCCCCATCCAAACATTCTACACTAAAATTCCCTCCCCCAACCCAAAATCTACATCTACATCTGTGTTCATCTGTGTTCATCTGTGGATATCTGTGGTAAAAAAAAATCCCCATCCCCCGCCTTTAAGCCTGCGGATCGAGAAACTTATTATAAAATACAAATCGATAATATTTATCCCTATTATTTTCATGGTAAAATGTCAATATCTGATTGTGTCTTAAAGGTCTTTCCTTACCCCCTTCAGTTAAAAGCCGACGCTGAATTTCAACCGCCTCATCAGCAAGACAACGCAGCATCACATCACCATTACGAATTTCCAAAGATGCAGCTTCTGGTGGGATATTAGGAATATAAATATCTGCTTCATCATTGGAACCGATAATAATCCGCTTTTTGGTTTTAGAAGGTAATTGAATTGATAAACCTTCTTGGATATATTTATATTCTCCCGTCACAAATCTAAGTTTAATATTTTTCAATAGAGGTTTTTCCCTATTACCACCATACTTAGGATCGATCGCCTCAAAACCCTCCCCCGCCCTCAAAGCAGCTAAATAACTTGGAGAAGTAGCAAAACTCAACAACAAACCGAGAGAAAATCCCAAAATAGAAAATCCCACCGGATCTTCATATCCACCCAATTCTATTTGATTGCGAATCAACTCCACAATTACCGCCGCCAGCACACCCGCACCCAAACCAAACAAAGTCGATTTCCAAATCCGTTCTTTCGCCTTATCGGTAGCACCTTCAATACTGCGAAACCGCCAGCTAAACCCCTCACCCACCCCGGTAAACAAACCAACAATACTCCAGGCGACAACCCTAACCATCCAATCTGGTGCTGGTGTTTGATAGAGGATGAAATTAAAGATAGCAGCAGCTAAACCCGCACCCATACCTGTTAGCAACGCACTCCAAAAATAAGGCGGTAATACTCGGAAGTTAGCTTTATGGCGAGTGGGGTTGCTGGAAAAGATTTCAGCAATCACAATGGCGACGGCGAGAGAAGCGGCGACAAAGGGAAGGATGATAAAGTCCGCTTTTATCGGGAGAGTTTCATCGATGGGGGCTCTCAATAAATCGAGGACAAATTGGCTGATTCCCCAACCAAATAGGGCGGAGAAAATGCCGGATATGGTGAAGAGGAAATATCTCATTTTTGATCTTCTTTTTTTAGTATTTTTTGATTTTCCTTCAAGCATGGGATGAATTCTATAGCTTTTGTCGGATCTTCTTTACAAGATTTTAGTTTGTTAATATTCTGTTTGATTTCATTATCATTTGTTCCTTCTTCAAAGCTTTTTCTCAAAAACTCTTTAACTGGCTTTACTTGTTCCTCTTTAAACGAGTCTTGCAACTTTTTCCAAGTGTCTGGGCCAACAGTACCAGTAGTTTGATTTAATTTCATCTTTATTCGCTGAAAGTTCTTAATTGCTTCTGTAGTTTTTTGATCGAATTGTCCGGTGATTTCTCCATCTCCAGTATAAAATTGGAGTTCTTCTGAATTAGAAGTATACTTTATGAAATTCAGCATTTGTTGGATAATTTTTATGTCATCAGGCGGACTATCAGACTTTACAGGATTATCTTTTGACAAAGATACTGTAGGAGTAAAGGCATTTTTAATGAATGTATTTGTTGTTGCGATAGAGGTTTTCTTTCTTCCCTCGTTATTTCCATCATTATCTTTATCTTTGAGAATTTCGGGTAATTCATCTTTCAGAAATTGAATTAATCTTTGCTTTGCTTGCGGGTCGCCCGTATTGTCCCACAAGTCTAAGTCCCGCTCAAAATTTCTGGGAAGGATGAAATTATTTTTCGCAGAATTATCTTTTGCTTGCGGCAAATTTGGTAGATGAAATACCCCAGGGGCAAAACGCATCCCTGCGGCTAATGCTAAAATGGCGATAAGAACAGCAACCCCAATTAGATATATGTTAGCCTTTTTTTGTCTCTTCCTGAGTCGAATAATTTTCTCGTTTACATTCTCGTTTACATTTTTGGATATATCCTCTGGGACATCTCCCTCGCTAAGTTGATATAAAACTGCTGACAAATCGTAATTTTTACATTTTTCAAATAACAGAGCTAGCTTTTTATATTCGGGGAATAAGGGGTATTTTCCATTTATCTTACCCTTTTTATCCCACTCACTTAATGTTTCTCGAATTTGTTTATAAAAATCATCGTTTCTTTGTGTATCTTCAGCACTTAGCCAAGACACGAGATTTTTGGCGTATCCCTGTAAATAGGAAGACCATGTGTAATTTACAAAATCACTACTTAATACAGTATTTGATTTAAACAATAACCATTCAATATTGTCATATTGGTTATTTGTAATATCTGGTGACGTGCATTGTAGCAGCATTTGACTTATCCCTTCATTCACACGGGATACCAGTTGATTGTAAGCATTTTTTGTATTTTCACTGTGGCTAGCCTTTAGAAGTGCTGCTTGAATAGTTAAAGAAGTTGGCTGAAAAGTCTGGTTACTCGTTTTCCTCAACCAGTCTAGCCAACCTTGTACTTCTTCGCCTCCTAAAATCGCCCGTAATGCTTTATACCTGGCCCCAGATGGAGTAGTAGACTGGTTGATTATTTTTTGATCGTTAATCTGACTCCAATTCCACTGAAGGATTGAAGAATGTTGCAAGTAATTAACAAGTTCTGAAAGCTTGTTTTGATTAATATTTTCATTTTTGGCCAGGTCTGATAGGCAATCTCTTGTTGGCTGCCAATCAATATAACCTGGAGGTGGGATCGGCTCATCTCGCTTTACAATTGCTGATGAATTTGGGTTATATAATCTGTTTATCTCAATTTTACTATTTGTATAATATATTATAGTGAATTTTTGTTTTTTATCTAGCTCTTTTACATTCCAAGCCCAAGAAATGGGAAAATTAGAAGATTGATGAAGATGTATAGCGAGGTAGTGCAGTCCTTTGTAGCTAATATTTTCCCCATTGTTGTCTAATGCTAATTGAGATTGAGACGAATTAATTTTTATTTTTGGAAGCCAATCTTTAAATTCTGAATTAGATTGTATAAAATAATCCCTACTACGAGTATCTGCAAAATAATCTAGCCTTGGATTATTAGGTTGCCAATTAAACTCGAATTTCGGCTTTACAACTTTTTCCCACCAAAGTAATAACGTGCCAATTCCATCTATATTTTCATTTTGAGGTTTTTCCAACCAAAAATATCGGTAACAGACTCCTGGCCGAGATCCGTCTTCTCTTAAACTTGTAGCAACTGCCAACACAGAATATTTATCAATTTCTCTGCCGATTAGGGCGAATTTTCCTCCTTGAGGCGGATAACTATCAAGAATCCGAAAATCACCCCGATCGACAGCTTCTTTAATTTTTGGCGGAACGGTTGTAGTACCTAGCCCAACTTCATTATTGTACCCTCCAGATACAATTTTCCCATCCTTCTCTGTTTCGTAAAACTCTCTAGAAAACTCCTCTATTTTTATAACTGACATAACCTATAAATCCTCCATTTTTCTTAAACGCCAATCATCTTTTCCTGTATGCAGCCAATAAATAGGTGCCACCAAACCAAAAGGTCTCCAATACTGCGGATAATTAATCACTCCACAAATAGCCTCGCTATCTCTTGTTTCTTCTCTAAAATTCGGGGTTAGTGGTTCCCCTATCATGCCAAAAGCCGAACAAAAAAAGTAGTTGATCGGACAACCCCATTCCTTCTGCCACTTTTGTAAAGTGGTTTCCGTTTGCGAAAATTTTAACCTCATAAACTTCTGCATATCGTGGCGATGAATCCAAACCGAACCTTGTTCGGCTTTCGAGAATGCAACCGCGATACGATAGCTGTTCAGATTTTTATTTTGTCCTGTCAACCGAAAATTTAACTCTTCCTTTAATCTCTCGAAAGCTTGGGAATACAACTTATCTTCTCTCGCTGTTCCGTCTATCAATAATAACAAACCAGTAGCATCAGCGCAATCATCTAAATAGTTACTCAGTTTGGGACTTATACTGGTTTTTCGTAGTTCTTCAATCAGTTTACCCGGATAGTCCCGACAAGACACTTGAAACTTAATATTTCCGCCGATACGAAAGGCGGGTTTCATTTCAATTAATAAGGTATACAGCGGTAGTTCGTTTGCATCTTCAGGAAAGAAAGTTCCTGCTAAAGGTAAGCCGTTTTCTAATATATCTTTAGCTTGGTCAATCAGCTTGTCTGTTCGATCGTCAAAAGGTTTAACTGACTCAATTGGACTATCGGGTCTGGCATTGGGCCACCTAGCTAAAGCTGCCATAAAAGTTGTTTTGCCAGCGCGTCGATGGCCAACAATTCTAATATCGGGACTGCCGGATAAGTATCGCGGTCTTCTTGAAAAAAGATTGACCACGCTTCGGAGAAATTTGCTAATAGTTTTAATGATTTTTCTAAAGACGGTGGTCATGTAAAGTTCTCCCCGTACTTAACCAATAAATCGGTGCAATTAAACCATAAGGTTGCCATTGCTCAGGCTCTCGCAGAAAAGCATTAAATTCAGATATACTGCCATCATCGGGAATATAGCGATTGGGACGGGGGTCGAAATCATCTGTTCTGGTACTCAATACCCCAAAAGATGAACAAGCAAAAAACTTTAATCTTTGGGGCGAAAGTTTTGTCTTCAGAAAATCATAAGTTTCCGGTAATCGCACTCTAAATAAATCTTCCTCTGGGTCAAGACGACATGGCCATAATTCCCCCCGTTCGCATTTAGACATCACCACAGCTATCCGCAAATTCTTTATTTCTGGGTTAATCTTCTCTTTCTTAAATATCTCGTCGCATAGCTTTTTAAAGGCAGGCTTATAAAGTGTCTTATCTCGTCCTGGTTCCCAATCAGTTAGCATCACCATCCAAGCATTTGCTGTAAACAAATCATCAATAAATGGTTCTACTTCACTTTGTTTATGGGGTAGGGGAATTTCCTCAAATATCTTACCCGGATAATCTCTGGTATTTAGTTCAATTTCTATAGGAGGCATTCCCTTAATTGAGGGAATCTTAATTCTAAAAAAGTAAAAGGGCAAATAATCTATATTTGTTTTAAAAGTACCAGCCAGTTTATTCCCTTGCATAATAATATCTTTCGCCATTCTCCCCAGTCTCTCTGCATCCTCTCCCACAGGCGTTATTTCCATACCTGAATATAATTGCTTCATTTGTTGAGGAAAATAAGCTAAAGTAGCCAGATAAGTTGTCTTCCCAGATTGTCTGGGGCCAATAATGCGAATTTCTGCTGATTTAGGAGTTTGGCGAGTCATATTACTTATGGGCGAGATAAGAAGCAAGATGAATCCAGGGAAGTTCTAACAGAGACGGATTCTTAATCGTGGTAATAAAAAATCGCAGGCTTGTGCTATGCTGACGATTATATTCCCGAATTATATCATCCGCTTTATTAAAATAGGTATTGCGAATATATTCATTGTATTCAATCCAACGCAGCCCTTTCAATTGTTCGTATCGCCACCTCTGGGCTTCAGCTTGAATATCGCAAAACAAATCCGCTTTGTGAATCGAGATCAGAATGTGTTGGACTGTAGCACAATTTTGATTGAAAAATTGCAGCCAGCTTGCCAAGTTATTAGTCCAAGCATCGGGACGAGCAAAATCATCTGGATTGCTATTGCCATCTACATCTAGCAAGTGCGGTTGAATCATGGTACGGTGGGGAGGCAGCAGGAGCAGAACCGCTTGACTCTGACTAACTTCTGTTTGGATACCCTGCCAAGCATCCGGATAAATCTTACGCCACTCTTTGTTGCTCCAAGCTTCACCATTAGTATCTATCCAACGAACTTGGATTTGCCTTTCCCCACCCGGTAGCTTAACTTCCACTAGCAACGTTTCTTCCTCTTTTTTAGAAGTACCTGCTATTAGACCAGTATCGGGATCGTAATATTTTTTCAGGTCGGTAAGCACTTTGACGTGCTTAGTCCCTGGGTCATGCAAAGCTATGACCATACTGGTTTTACCGACAAGTCGATCGCCTATCACCACCACGCTCATTCGGTACCACACCCAAAACTTGCGCTCATTGTATCACTGGTTTCAACTTTAACACTGTGATCATACGCACTCGCAAATTGGTTTTGTCGATCGCACACTCACTCACCCACCCAGAAACCCGGTTTCTTGAAGAAACCGGGTTTCTCAAATCCTCATCAACACCACCCCAGTTCCCAACAAACACAAAATTCCCGCTAAACCAGCTAAAGGTTTCTCCGAAAAACCCGTTATCCAAGTCGAACCCTTACCAGTATAATTAATCAATTTTGCTGTATCAATAGTAGCAATACCCCAAATCCAACCTGCGTGCAATCCCCAAGCCAAACCCAAACTACCGCCATCTACCAACCGCGCCAAAACTAAAACCATTCCCATCAACCATAATCCCAGCATTTGGGGCAAAGTTTCTTCGATTTCCCAAACTAGGTGCAGCAGGGCAAAAATCAGGCTGGAAATAATCGCCGCCACTAATATAGAATAATCCTGCTGAAGTTCGTTCAGCAGGAAACCGCGAAAAATTAACTCCTCTATCCCGCTAACCAACAATCCTATTAATAAGGTTGTCAGCAAGATCTCTAAGAGATTTGTTTCTTTTTCAAGACGCCAATTTACCCAACCTAGCGCCCATTGAATGCCAAATATAACGATAATGCCGATCGCACCAAAGCCCAATCCCAGTCCTACAGAAACTAAGACAGCGGGATTCCAGGCTAAGCCGTAATTTGAGAAAGACACGCCCTCCAACCAAGCTACACCCCACAATAGGAGTGGCGCAATGAGATAGAGGGATGCCAACAAAGGCAGCTTTTGCGACGCCTCCAAGGGCTTAGGAGGGTGCCAATTCAAGGCTTTAGCGGTGGGGATTGCTAGAGGCAACCAACACACCGTCCAGGCGAGGAAAAAAACCATCACCTTCACAAGTGCGATCGCAGAAGCAAAAAACAACTGCATCGCGCCAACTGTCCCGTCAAACACAGTCATAGCCAATCCACCTGACCATTAGGGGTAATTTTGACGAAGTAGTCAGTAGGCGCGAAGCATTTGTGTGCTTAAGATTTTGATACTCAGTCAAAAATTATCTACACAAATACTTCGCCCTACAATTTTGGCTTGGTGTCAGTTCATTCAGCGTCACCTGCTTGAGGATTTTTATTCCTCTTCTTCGTCTTCATCGCCGTCATCCACCGATACCTTACCGTTGCTTGACCCATTTTTGTCAGCGTCAACCTGGATCAGGTGAATGTGCTTATAGCCCAGCTTTATTTCAAATTCATCACCGGACTTTAATCCCATTGACTCGGTATAGGTTGAACCTATCACAATCTGACCGTTTTTATGGACGCTTACCCGATAAGTCGCTTCGCGACCGCGACCATCTTTCGAGCCTTCGGGATTGAGAGCAATACCCCGCGCTTCTAGCACTGCGTCATAAAATTCTGTTAGATTGACGCGATCCAGGTTATTTTTGGTAACCGAGTAGTACCCACAACGCTTTGCTGTTTCGCGGCGGGGTAAGTGGGAGAGTTCTTTTACTTTGTTAAGGAGTGCTTTTCCTGTTAATGCTGCTGTTGCTGTTTCAGTCATTGCTTTGAGAAATATCCGCTTTTTAGTTTAGTTAATAGAATCGGAAGCCAAGTTTGGCTCTATAAAGAATATATCCTTAAATGCCGTGGTTTTGACAAGTACCTTTATCAAAATTTATCCTGACTCAAATATTTCATTTATATTTGGCAATCCCAGACTCGATATTTAAGGCTTCGAGATGTAATTGACAGGGGCGATCGGCAGGATTCACCTGCAAAAAGATACATATCGCTACATTATTGGGAGTATCTTGAAAGAGAAAATCTACCTTTGAGAACATTTACTCAGGGATACATATCTATATTTTTGCTATGCCAAGCGCGGGCTAATAGAAAAAAAGCCTTATTCCCTTGCCAAAAAAGCAAAATCGTGCTGTTGTTGACAGATGAGCTTTAAACTAGAAAAAGTGGCACTTTAATAGAAGGTTCTCCCTCCCCACGGTAAACTTCATGAAGGTTAGAGACAATGCAAGTTATTTTTAAAATTGTCAGACAGAGCCAAAATACCAGCCCCCGCTTTCAGACTTATCAGCTGGATGTTGAACCTGGTAACACAATCCTAGATTGCCTGAATCGCATCAAGTGGGAACAAGATGGAAGTTTAGCTTTTCGGAAGAATTGCCGCAATACGATTTGCGGCAGTTGCTCTATGCGGATTAACGGTCGATCGGCTCTGGCTTGTAAGGAAAATATAGGTAACGAACTGGCGAGGCTGCAACAGATGGCTTCCACGTCCAATTCAGATGCTGCTGGGAATTCGTCAGAATCCGTTCTGGAAATGACGATCGCACCAATGGGCAATATGCCGATTATCAAGGATTTGGTGGTGGATATGCAAAGTTTCTGGGACAATCTGGAGGCAGTCGATCCTTATATTAGTACTGCTGGTAGACTTGTCCCGGAACGCGAGTTTCTGCAAACCCCCGCAGAGCGATCGCAACTAGATCGAACTGGCAATTGTATACTGTGCGGCGCTTGTTATTCCGAATGTAACGCCCGCGAAGTTAACCCAGAATTTGTCGGCCCTCACGCACTAGCGAAAGCTTATCGGATGGTAGCCGATTCTCGCGATGCCCAAACCGAAACCCGTTTGGAAAAATATAACCAAGGCACTCAGGGGGTGTGGGGCTGTACCCGTTGCTTTTATTGCAATGCGGTTTGTCCTATGGATGTAGCACCGATGGATCGAATTGGCGAAATTAAAAGTGAAATTCTGGCTCACAAGGACGCCCAAGCCAGTCGATCGATTCGCCATCGTAAAGTATTAGTGGATCTGGTTAAAGAAGGCGGCTGGATTGACGAACGTAAATTTGGTTTGCACGTAGTCGGTAACTATTTTAGGGATATAAAAGGACTGATTAGCCTGGGGCCACTGGGATTGCGGATGCTCCTAAAAGGCAAATTTCCCCTGGGATTTGAACCTTCTGATGGTGTAGAAGAAGTGCGATCGCTAATCGAATCCGTTCAAGAGCTGGAAACCCAAAAATAGAGGCTAGGGCGTGTCTTCTTCCCCGGAGATCCCCCCCAGCCCCCCTTAAAAAGGGGGGAGAATGAGCGTCAAAGTCCCCCTTTTTAAGGGGGATTTAGGGGGATCTCCGGGGAAAGAAAACACACTAGGGGGAAGAGGGAAGAATTTCAAATCTAAAATCTAAAATCCAAAATCTAAAATCTAGCGAATTGTCAGCAGATAACGGCCTCGACCACCTGGCTGGTAGGTATTGACGATCGCACGGTAGATCCCAGCCCTGGGTAAAGTCACGCTAAGCGCAGAATTAGGGTCGTTCGGGCTGATGTTGTTGTTTTCTGCCAGTTTCTCACCATCAGGCCCTAAAAGTGCCAAATAAGGATCGAAATCAGCACTTTCCAGCGTAATCGTCACCGACTGACCTGCACGACCTTGAAAATTGTACATTCTGTAAAAACTGCCGTCGGAAGACAATACCGAGGCACCAGGGCCAAGCACGCCCTCTTGCTGTAAAATCAAGTTTTCTACCCTGAGCCGATTCCGGCGACCGCCAGCACCACCAGCCAAGGCTCGTAAAATGAAATTGCCCGATTCACCTGCCTGATATGAGTTGGCAATCAACAAATAAGTACCTGACACCGGCAATGTCACTGCGATTCTGGCATTTTTGCTCCCGGCTGAGTCATCATCTTGAGCTATTTCGCGGCGATTAGGCCCGATGAGAATCAAAAACGGGTCAATTTCCCGGCTGAGCATCTCAATTACGACTTGCTGACCGGCTCTGCCTTCAAACCTGTAGACTTTAAAAAAGCTGTTATCCACTGGTAAGATATTGTCGCCGGGGCCTAGTCTGTCATTGACCGGCACACCGTTGAACGCCAAATCCTGTGGCGGATTCGCTGTTCTAGGTTGTTGCCGCTGAGTGACGCGGGGGGCCCGTCCTTCGCGGACTGCTGCTAAGAAAGGCTGCAAACGGTCTACAGAGATGGCAAACCCAATGCCAATGTTGCCACCAGCACGACTGTTGGTAAAAATAGCAGTGTTAACGCCAATCAGTTCTCCTTGGCCGTTCAGGAGCGGTCCCCCGGAATTGCCGGGATTGATAGCGGCATCGGTTTGAATCAAGCCCCGTTCTCTGTCAATGCGGCTGACAATTCCGACGGTAAAAGTACCGGCGAATTGACCGAAGGGATTGCCGATCGCAAATGCTCGCTGTCCCACTTGTATCGAACCAGTACGTGCCAAGCGAATAGTGGGCAGATTGGTTACGCCGCGAATTTTGAGGACGGCTAAGTCGAGACCGTTGTTACCAAAAGCAATAACGTCTGCTGGAAACCGCCTGTTATCGCCCAAGACAACCGTGACGGTGCGCCTGGTGTTTTGGACGACGTGGGCATTGGTCAAAACAAGACCGTCTGGGCTGATAATGCTGCCACTTCCAGTTCCATTTCCTACAATGACGGATACCACTGCCGGACCGGCTCTTTGATAAACTCGAACATTAATTTGTTCGTCAGCGTCTTGGGCGTAAGCAGGGCTTGAATTGGCGGATAGCAGACTGGTTATGGCAAGAGCGTTAATCCCACTCAGACCGATCGCAGATCCGGCGCTTAATACCCCTGATGTAATTAAAGATAGAAGTTTAGTGTTCATCCTTGAACTTAGGATTTAATGGTTATTGTCATATTTGAATACGGTTATAGCTTATTCTGTTCCCAGTTTCGCTTCACCGTCTCGAATGCAGCTGGCTAATACTTTATTAGCAGTTTTATTTACATCTAGCATTGACCGAAATCACCGATCTCAACGAGGGTCTGTCGGCACGTCCAAGGGTCTTCCCGATCGATCGTAAACTAAAATATCCCACTGGCCGTTGACGCTCGATTCAAAGGCAATTATACTCCCATCAGCGCTGATGGTCGGGTTTCTTACTTGGGCTTGCAGGTTGTTGGTAAGGTTGCGTAACTGCCTGGTTTGCCTGTCGTAGAGAGAAATGCCCGATCGGCCCTGGCGAATCATGGCAAAAACGATATAGCGACCATCTTGGGAAATAGATGGATGATTTGCGATCGCATCTTGGGCGTTTAGTCCCGGCAGATCGATCAGACGCCGCTCCACCACATCATAAAGGTAGATATCCTGACGTCGCCGTCGGTCAGAACTAAAAACAATATAGCGATCGGCCATTTGCGGTTCCATATCCGCAGCAGGACTATTTATAGTCCCATCTCCTGCATCGAAGGGAAGTTGTTGGAAGCTGAGGTTAGCGGTGCAAGCACTTAGACCAAGCGTAGCAATAGCCGATAGCAAGATAAATTTCATTAGTCATTGGTCATTAGTCATTAGTCATTAGTCATTGGTTATTAGTTATTTTTTTATCCTTGCATCCTTGTATATCCGTGTCGTGTTATTCTCCCACTCTCCCCCTCTCTCCCTCTTCCACTCTCCCCTCTTCCTTATCTAACTCAATATTTAAACCCCGGTCTATTATCTCAATATCCCATTGACCGCGACTACCGCTTTCAAAAACGATATAACGACCATCGGGACTAATATTGGGATTACGCACTTGACCTGGATACGATAGGGTGAGAGGTTGCGATCGTTGAATGGCGCGATCGTAAAGTGCCACAATCGGTCTACCTCGATCGTCGGCGGTGTAGACAATGTAGCGACCTGTGTAACTGAGGCTGGGATGTTCTACGATCGCTCCAGGACGGTTCAAGCCCGGTAACTCGATCGATCGCCGCTGTTGCAAATCGTACAGCAGAATTCTGCGCCCGCCCTGACGGTTCGATACAAACGCCAAAAAGCGACCGTTTCCGCTCAAAGCCGGTTGCTCATCGCTGTTCCCACTGTTGAGAGAGCTTGAGATAAAAGGAATCTCAATCTGACTACAGCCAACAACCAATCCAGCTAGACTTAAGCCCATCCCCCAATTGAGCCACTGCTGGGCTAGGGTTCTAGGCATTTATTTTTTACCTCAGCAGTGTAACAATGCGATCGGCTTCATTTATCTATCGAAATTGACTGAATTATCCTCCTCATCATCGTTAGGATCGATCGGCTGATAATCCACATAGTCGCTTGGTGTCGCGTCTGCATTCCTCGAAGAACGTTCGCGATCGTAACCAGAGTCTCCTACAGGACGCCGACGGGGGCGCGAAGATGCTGTTTCCGGCTTGCGGGATTCGTCGCGGGGGGGACGATTTCCGCTTCTGCGAGGTTGAGTGTCTTCGACATTCTCCGAATCTCCCCATTCATCTCTTACTTCAGGACGTGGAGTTTCTGGACGGGGGCGACGTTGGCGGCGTGTTTCTCCCGAACCGAGTTTGTCGCTGCTGGTGTCCCGATTGGTTGGACGGCGACGGGTTTCGCTTCCATTAGTCCCGTTTCGCGTGTTTCTCGATTCTTGGTTACCTCGGAGTCGCCGGGGAATAAGTTCCTCATCATCAGGGGCGAGTGCATCAAGTTCCGCATCCTGATAAACTTTGTACTTCCTGCTGACGGGACGCTCTTCATCCACAATCGGTGTATTCCGCTTTGCTTGTTCTGTCGCTACTCCCCGCAGACGAAGATTTTCGATCGCAAAAAAGATGGTCGCTCCTGTCAGCAAAACCTGACCAAACTGCATAATGGGATCGAACCGCCATCCATAAACCAGCAAAATCCCCCCGCACAGTAAAGACACTGCCGAAAAGAAGATATCTGAGTCTCGCGATAGCTCTGGACGCCAGGTTCTTAGAGCATATAAGGCAGTTCCACCAATAGCTAGAACAATGCCCGACATACTCGCTAAGTTAAAATTTACGTTTATCATTAGCCTCTTGCCTCAGTCAGTCCTATGATAGCGAAGTGAAGTACCTGCTAAGAGCCCCGATAAACATAGTTTAATCTAGGCTTCCTGTTTCATCCGCCGTCGCTTCCTTCTTGCTCCGAATCGCAGTGGCTCTGGCTAAGGATCTTGGAGGGTTTGGTTGAGGTTGGTTGCGCTAAGTTGGGGAAAGCAGGAGTTGGGGGGTTTTTATGGCATTATTAAGAGTAGATCAGTACCCTGATGCTTGCCAAATGATGACGTTTAATGATAATAGTGAGCTAATTCAGAAAATACAGCGATGTTGGAATCCTTTATCAAAGCGTTCAGGAACGTTGGTACAACGATTTGATGGCGTTTGGCATTACAGTGTAGCACTATCAGATACTTCAGCAATTGCTTGGGGACCCAGCGAAGCAGGGCAGCTTTACGATCGCGGTTGTCTTAGAATACATGAGCTTGGTCATGAGTTCAAAGATGCAATTCCCGTTCCGTATTTGAGTAAGGATGAGATACTTGAAAACTTAATCGCCTCTGTTCTAGCTTTTGATAACAAGTGGAAGTATGGAGTTCAGGGCTGGAACTGTGAGCATTGGGCGCGTTTAGCCGTGAGCGGTCAACCCATTTCCTACCAAGTCAAAGAGCAGGGATTTGGCATTTTTGATGTATTTGGGGTTTTATACTTCAGAGGCGAAGCGGTACCGGAACTTAACAAGTACAAGTTCAATGCTCAGGGCTAGAAATTCCACGACTTGATGGGAATTCTCAAACGAAAAGCTAAGGATTTTTACCATAACCCTTAGCTTTTCGCAGCCTTTAATTTACAGTGGCTTCCAGCCGCATGAGGTACAATCAAATGATTTTCTTTGAGGGCGCGAAAGTTGGGGCGGGTTTTGCCATGATTATTGTCGGTCAGCCACAAATTATCTGTCGAACCCGCCCCTACAATAGACCTCTCCAGAAATTAAAGGTGCTAACCCTTGAACCCTTGTAGAGACGTTGCATGCAACGTCTCTACATTCTTTTTTGGAGAGGTCTAATTTACCTGTACTGCTCCGAAAAGTTTTGTCTGGGACAAGAAATCCGGTTTTTTTGGTCGCTCTCAAAGGATTTTCTCAAGAACGCTGAATCTTATCCTTTTGGCTAACAAAGACTAATCCCACAATTACTGGGATAACGACAATTACAAGACCTGCGAGCAGACTGTAGAAAAAGTTTGCTAATGAAGGAGTCATAGATTCTGGCCCTCTTTATACAAGAATATCATTTTCTCATTTTAGCGATCGCACGCCACCTTGAAAAGCCAAGCAAGACGATCGTTGCTGCGAGGGGTGGGATCGAGGGTCTACCAGTTTGATTAAAAGACTAGATTAATTTCATTAATAAATCTTAAAATTATCCCAGTACAGCCGTCCTGCGTGCAGTAGCAGGCGTTCCCGCTGCGTTAAGACACCCACGCTTTAGTCTATCAACCCCTCAACCACCTATGACTACCACAACCATTGCTAGTTTGATACTTGGTTCCCTGCTAGGGATAATGATTTTGCTGTTTATCTTCCGCATCGTACTCAGCTGGTATCCCCAGATAGATCTAAATCGCTTTCCCTGGAGTTCGATCGCTTGGCCCACAGAACCTTTTTTAGTGGTGACGAGAAAGCTTGTGCCACCAATAGGCGGCGTGGACATTACGCCCATCATTTGGGTAGGAATCTGTAGCTTCCTGCGGGAAATACTCTTAGGTCAGCAAGGACTCTTGACAATGATGGCGACAAGGTAAGCAATGCCCAATGCCATTTCAGATTAAAGAATTGAAAATTCTCAATTCAAAATAAATCTGAAATCTAAAATCTAAAATCTAAAATTTCCCAATGCTCCGCCCCTTGACAATATTACTTTTTACCTTTCCCTTTTTCCTCGTTTTGCATGATCTGCTCGACGAAATTGGTATAAACTTCACCGCGTAAAAAGGCTGGATTTTCCAATATCTTTTGATGAAAGGCAATGGTAGTGGGCAACCCAGTGATCGCACATTCCCGCAGTGCGCGTTTCATGCGGTTGATTGCGCCGTTGCGATCGGGTGCCCAGACAATTAACTTACCAATCAGCGAGTCGTAGTAGGGCGGAATTTCATAATCTGTGTAGACGTGGGAATCCATACGGACGCCAGTACCGCCTGGTGGTAAGTAGCCGCTGATCCTGCCGGGAGAGGGACGGAAGTTGTGTTCGGGGTCTTCTGCATTGATGCGGCATTCGATCGAATGACCCCGCAGAACTACCTCGTCTTGGGTCAAGCTCAGTTTTTCTCCCTGGGCGACACGGATTTGTTCCGCCACCAGGTCAAGACCCGTAATCATTTCCGTTACGGGATGTTCCACTTGGATACGAGTATTCATTTCCATGAAATAGAAAGAACCCGATCGATCTAGAAGAAACTCAACAGTCCCAACACCAACGTAGTTAATTGATTTAGCAGCCATCACAGCAGCAGTACCCATTTTGTCTCGTAATTCCTGGCTAAGAGCCGGACTGGGGGCTTCTTCTAGCAGTTTTTGGTGGCGGCGCTGTATAGAGCAATCTCGCTCGCCTAAGTGGATGACATGGCCGTAGGAATCAGCCAAGATTTGAAATTCAATATGGCGGGGAGATTCGATGAATTTTTCTAAATAAACGCCGGGATTGCCGAAGGCGGCTTCTGCTTCTCCCCGTGCCGCTTGGAAGAGTTTGATGAATTCACTTTCTTCTTTGACAAGTCGCATTCCCCGTCCGCCGCCGCCAGCGGTGGCTTTGACCATGACGGGATAGCCAATGTCGTTGGCGACGGAGAGTGCTTCTTCCTCGTCGGTTAACAACCCGTCACTACCTGGCACAGTGGGTACGCCAACCCGTCTCATGGTTTCTTTGGCGGTAGATTTATCTCCCATCGATCGGATCGCTTCAGGGGAGGGGCCAATGAAGGCGATCTGGTGATCGGCACAAATTTCGGCAAATTTGGCGTTTTCGGCGAGAAAGCCATAGCCGGGGTGAATTGCTGTAGCGTTGCGCGTCAGGGCTGCGGCGATGATATTTGGGATATTGAGATAACTTTTGCTGCTGGGGGGTTCGCCAATACAAACTGCTTCGTCGGCCAGTTGGACGTGGAGGGCGTGGCAGTCAATGGTAGAGTGAACGGCAACGGTAGAAATTCCCATTTCTTCGCAGGTGCGGAGAATGCGTAGGGCAATTTCCCCGCGATTAGCAATTAAAATCTTAGAAAAACGCATTTTCCAACTTTTGGCGAGAGCAGTAGCATGAAGTCTTACTCGGAACTTCTCAAGCAACTTTGGCGGCTTTTCGATCGCAACTTTGAGGCTTGAGGCGAAGCAGCTTTTTGTCTTCGGGTGTTGATCGTATCATGGTGTTGAGGACTACTTACTGGCGAAGTGTTGCAGGAGGAGGCTGTTGGGTGCGATCGCTTAATCAATCTCAACATAATACGCTCTGCTAAAAATCAAGGTTTAGCCCCCCCTTCCCCCCAAGTTTGGGGGGAGAAAAGTCTTCCAGCAAATTTAGGAAAATTTTTGTGTCAATTCTGCCTTTATGAGTTATACTTGGTAAGGCGAACAAAATTGAGCTAAGATAATTACTTGGTTGTAGTTTGCCAAATTAATGCGGATGTGGCGGAATTGGTATACGCGCACGCTTGAGGTGCGTGTGGGCTATGCCCTTGCGAGTTCGAGTCTCACCATCCGCATTCTTGAGTAATGAGTCCTGATTAATTCAGGACTCATTATTTTTTCTGACGAAAACAAGTTCAGGACTTACGCAAAAAGCAAGGTTTTGCGGGGGCAATTGCGTAAGTCCTAAAGTTTAAAGTTGCGGCAGGATATATCGCACTTTATTCCATCAAACGATTTCATTCCAAATTTTTGCTGCTACAAAGCGAGTCAGGTGTAGAACATTTGATGTGGCGATAACGACATCTTCACCTTGAGCGACGATCGTAAATGCTTGTGCTGCTAAAATTACATCTGCATCCAGTGCTTTATTATCTGCTGTGGGCTGACCTTGCTTTCTTACATCTGCCCAAAATTCAGCAGCTTTTAGCATTACTTCTCTGTTAATGGGGATATACCCAAGTTGATTGATGAGGTGATCGAGGCGTTGAATTCCTTTGACTTTGTTCAGGCGAAGCAACTCGCGACGAACTTCGTAATCGGTAATTTCAGGAATTTTAACATTAGTTCCAGAACTAACCAAATTTGCCAGCCATATTTTGATTTCTGGATGATTCCGAGGATGACTAATCATCCCCAGTGGGCCAGAGTCTAACAATACTATTCTACTCATCAAAAAGTCTCCGAGCCGAGACTAAATCTCGTTCTGTGTCAAGTGCTTCTTTTAATTCAGGCCATGTTTCTTCATCATATCCTGAATCATCATCCATCCATTCATCCAGAAGTTGAAGAACTTTGTCTATAGTCTCTTGGCTTAATGGTTCTATTAATGAATGGGTTTTTGATTGATTTTGGTGTTCAATCTGCTGTGTTGTCATTATTTTGACCTCCTGAGCGCGGACATAGTGACTATTGTAGTTGTTTTTGGATTTTGGGGGATCTCTAGCGCTTTTGTCTATATTGGTGTTTTGAGGGGCGGGCTCTCAAGTAATATTGAAACGTAGTCTGTAGAAACACGCGCTCTCTTGACTTACGACAACACCTGTAAATATCTAGCCGAGAAGTACCCAGAGCAATTTTTCCGCTGGTTACTCTCAACGGAAACAACCGATATCCGAGTTCTCAAGACCGAACTTACCATCGAACCGATTCGTGCTGATTCTGTTAGTTTTCTGCAAACTAACTCCTCTATTCTGCACCTGGAATTTGAAACTCGCGCCTACTCCGATCCCCCGATGCCATTGCGGATGCTAGATTACTATACAAGATTGAAACGGCAATACTCTTGTGCGATCGAGCAAGTGGTAATATTTTTGCAGGAGACCGGCTCGGATTTGGTGTTTGTCTCCGAGTATACAGACACAAACACGCGACATCGATATCGAGTCATCCGTCTGTGGGAAGAAGACCCCGCACCATTTCTAGCAAATCCCGCGCTTTTACCTTTGGCGACATTGACTCGCACCGACTCACCACAAGGTTTGCTCCAACAAGTAGCAGCACAAGCCGCTAGAATCGAGTCAATCGACGAGCAGCGGAATATCTTAGCTTGTGCGGATGTTATCGCTGGTCTGCGATTTGATGAAGAAATAATTCACCGCATATTCAGAAAAAACGTTATGAAAGAATCTGTCACCTATCAAGCAATCCTCGAAGAAGGACGAGAAGAAGAAGCACTCTCACTGATTTTACGTCAGATGGGGCGTCGAATCGGTACACTCGATCCTCAGTTGCAAGACCGAATTCGAGCGTTATCCAGATCTCAGTTAGAAGCGCTAAGTGAGGCGCTATTGGATTTCTCCACGGCAGCAGATTTAATAGATTGGCTCGATCGAGAAAGCCAATAGCCAGAGCAGCGCTATGATTAGATAGAGTTAAGTTATGTAAAGAACTTTGACTGCAACCTTTAAAGTTACAGAAACGCTGACGCGGCCAACCTCCTGGCACGCCCTCACCCCCATCTGGCAGGGCGGAGATGCAATAATTCAGCTTGGATTGCCTCACACTCAGCTAGCACCGACGTGGCAGATGTTTCTGCTGGGAGACGGTTCGCCAACGCGCCACCTGCAATTGCTGACGGGTGAGAAGACGGAAGTAGACCTGATTGATATGTCTGCGATTGGGATGGATGGAGATGTAGCACCGGAGCAAATGCTGGTAGTGCCGGGGCCACGCATACGACGACAGGTATGGCTACGCACGGCTTCTGGACAACGGCTGGCTTATGCTTGTTCTTGGTGGGAAGCTAGCCATGTGGATGACTATTTACAAAATCGGTCTTTGCCAATTTGGGCGAGTCTGGAGCAGCTGAGAACGGAGTTGTATCGAGATGTCCAAGGACTTTATTACGGTCACTCGGCACAGTTAGAAGAAGCCTTTGGGTATAAAGGGCCGTTTTGGGGTCGTCATTACCTGTTTTGGCATCACAAACAGCCCCTGACGCTGATTTATGAGGTTTTTTCGCCTTATTTGACTAAGTATTTGGGTAAGATGCAGGTGGGTGAATAAGATTTTGCGCTTTGGTGAGATTTGCTCTAGCACTCCTCATATCCTGTCCGGTAACATCGGTAGTACATGAGTGATATTCGGAAATTGTCTGTTGTTATCATTGGTTAAATTTTTACCGCAGATGAAGACAGATAAACGCAGATAAACGCAGATATGAGAAGGCAATTTTTTTTGGCAACCGATGCTGCCGGACATGATATCAAACCTCACCCCTCTCATCATAAGCGCGACAGCTCGCCCAAAAGCGTTTTTGTGCTGTTAGACCAATTGGTAAAGATTGGTGATGGTTTGAGGGAAAGGGGAATTTTTCCTTTCTCTTTCCCTTAAACCACTTTTAAAATCATTCCCTCTTGGGCTAGCACCGCATTTGGAGAGACTGCTAAAATTTTATCTTCGAGCTGATCGAGAAAGTCATCGCTGTGACCGGGCTCGTGGTGAAATTTCACGAATCGCTTGACGCCAGCTGCCTCTGCTATCTTTACCCCTTCTTCCCAGGTTGAGTGTCCCCAGCCAACTTTGGGAGATTTGGGGTTATGATATTCGTCGTCGGTATACATGGAATCGTAAATGAAAAAGTCTGCTTCGCGGGCTAGATGCAAGACATTTTCATCCATGCGATCGGGGAAATGTTCCGTGTCGGTGCAGTAAAATACCGAGTGTCCCTGCCAGGTAACCCGATATCCCATCGCTCCATTGGGATGGTTGAGCGGGCCTGTTTCGATCGTGATATCATCCAGCTTGATGGTATCTCCACAGACCAAATCGTAGAATTTCAAGTCTGCCTGCATCTTTTGAGGAGGCACTGGGGAATTGGCATGAAGTACCTTTTCGACGAAATGCTGTTTCATAGACCCGCCATCTTGTGGCACTGCCCCATGTATATGGATGCAATTACCCTCAATAAAAGCTGGGAAAAAGAACGGCACTCCTTGAATGTGATCCCAGTGGTAGTGCGTAAAAAACATATACGCTTCCACTGGCATACATTTTAGTAAACTTCTACCCAGTACGTGCAAGCCGCTGCCGCCATCAAAAATCAGGCGTTTGCCACCCACCCGCATTTCTATACAGGAGGTGTTGCCGCCATAGCGTGCGGTTTGGTTTCCTGGGGTGGGTATGCTGCCTCGGACACCCCAGAACTGGACAACAAATTCGGAAGAAGGGCTAGTTTCCATTTGTATCTTCAAATTTCAAGGTGCCACATTGCCCCTGGTGCCGCAACAAATGATCGCACAGCACTAAAGCAACCATTGCTTCTACCATAGGCACTGCTCTGGGTAAAACGCAAGGATCGTGCCGTCCTTTGGCTGCGAGTGTTGTTTCTTCACCTTCGCTAGTTACGGTACGCTGCTCTTTACGAATAGTAGCAGTTGGTTTGAATGCTACTCGCATAATAATGTTTTCGCCGTTGGAGATGCCACCCTGAATTCCACCAGAACGGTTAGTTGCAGTGCGAGTATTGCCGCTGGAGTCAATATAAAATTCGTCGTTATGTTCGCTGCCAGTTAGCAGCGTACCGGCGAAACCAGAGCCAATTTCAAATCCTTTACTCGCAGGTAAGGACATTACACCCTTGGCTAGGTCTGCTTCTAGTTTATCGAATACTGGCTCGCCTAAGCCTTTTGGTACGTTTCGAGCCACACATTCTACGACGCCGCCGATCGAATCGCCAACTCGTCGCACTTCTTCTATTAGTTCTATCATCCGCTCGGCACATTCTGAATCCGGGCAACGGACTATATTGCTTTCTACCTGTTCCATTGTGACGGTGTTCGGATCGAGGACACCCTCTAAGTCTTTGATTCGTTTAACATAGCCGATGATTTCTACATTGGCGAATTGTTTAAGGATTTTTTTAGCTAGAGCACCTGCTGCCACTCTCCCTATTGTCTCACGGGCTGAGGAACGTCCGCCACCTTGCCAGTTACGGATGCCGTATTTGGCGTCGTAGGTGGCATCGGCGTGGGAGGGGCGATATTTATGGGCCATTTCGTCGTAATCTTGGGAGCGGGTGTCTTGATTTTTGACTAAGATTGCGATCGGCGTTCCCAGCGTTTTGCCTTCAAAGATGCCGGAAAGGATTTCGCAGATGTCGGCTTCTTTGCGGGGTGTGACGATTTTACTTTGTCCCGGACGCCGCCTGTCCAATTCTACTTGAATTTCTTGGGCGGAAATTTCCAGTCGCGGTGGGCAACCATCGATGGTAACTCCCACGCCGCCGCCGTGGGATTCGCCAAATGTGGTGATGCGAAAGAGATGTCCGAAGGTGTTGCCCATAATGGTTGAGTAGGAAGCGTCAAACTTAGTATTATATCAGCGATCGCTGCTGCCAGATGGATGGAGAAGGAAAATTAATATTTGGTTTGGGGAAATTGCGATCGCATTCTATCCAATTAAGTAGGTGGGCATAATTAAACGTAAAACTGCCGCGCCTTTAGAAACCGGGTTTCTCCAAGAAACCCGGTTTCTGGGTGTTCAGGCAGATATTTTTCTTGATATTTTGTTAAAATCGGTTCTCTTACACAAGCGATCGCTATTTTAAATTAATTCACCGCAGTTACCGCCTATTTATGCTGCTACTTTAAAGGCGATGAATCCTCTGGTATAGAAATTTCTTCAGGAGGTATCCAGACAACTTTGCCATCTCGCCAAGCAGCTACGGGATTCCCAGCTTGTTTGTGTTTTTGCAAAGCATCTCGTACAGCTTTAGCTAAGGCTTTGGTAATTTTTTCTGTGTCGGAAACACCTAATAAAAAATTTTCTGCTTTAGGTCGATCTACCATAATATTTTTCCTCGATTTGCTGCCAAATTTGAGTGTCTGCTATATAAATATTACTCTCTTTTTCGCCAGCAGCTAGAAGACGCGGTTCTGCTGTATTAGAATTATCATATAAAAACCATGAGTCTGCAAGAGATCGATACAATTCAAAAAAGTTTCTGAGTCCTGCCTCATAGCGTCGTCGGATAGTTTCTTCTGGTACAGAATGACCACCTTGCCGTACTCTTTCTTGAACGCGAGCAAGTGCCATATCTGCGCTAGGTAGCCATATAAAAATTAGATAAAATAGATAATCGGTTTGACGTAAATTAGCAATCCAAGGAGCAAAACTGCGGGTGGCTAAAGTAGTTTCAAAGGCAAAGTTGTCTCGTTGACTGGCTAATTTTTGGATTCGCTCTAGCATAATACGTCCAGCTTGAAGGGCAACTTTTTCGGGAGCAAATGCGGATAATCCTTGGGCGATCGCATCCGCGTTGACAAACTCATTTACTCTGAGTGTTTCTTGTAATAACGCAGGGGCAACTGTCGATTTTCCTGCACCATTTGGCCCTGCTATAACAATTAAGTTTGGCATATTCACTCGGCTTATTCTATTGGCAAATCACGGATAAAGTAAAAGCGATCGCTCACTGAAAATATAATTTTTCTAGGCTGCATAGCGAATAATTTCTACTTCTGCTCCGTTATCGATCGCTACTTCTGCTCGTTGCAATACTTGCGCCGTAATATCATTACTTAAGTAATATTCTCCGCAGTTATCGCAAACTTCGGCTGGTACTTTTTTAATGATGACGATCGACTCGTCTCTTTCTAAAGTTACGGTAACTAAACCTGGTTGTGTTTGTCCGTGTTTGCAGGTGACACATTTCATATATTTTCTATAATCAAATCTCGGAGGTAATAAAAGCGATCGCTCCTCCAATGACTTCCTTTTTTTCGCCCCAAATATCCTGTCAAAGGTGAGGAAAGTTCTACCAATATTTCGTGTAGTTCTTCAGGTTGCAATGGTCGGAGTGGATTAGAGCCAAAACAATATGCTCCATGAAGAGCATCGACGCTTCCTCGTTCAAATTCTGTATTTTCTATGTACTTTTTGACAAGCTGTACTATGTGCGATCGCAGCTTGATATCTTGCTTAACTCTATCTATGTAAGCGTTTACTTTATCATCTACTATACCAAATGGTTCGCTTTGTAAGCACTGCTTCAAATCTAGCAGATTAATAGAGCCTTCGTAATTTGCTTTAAGTTCAACTAATCTTTGTAAAGTTTCAGGTCGTATTACGTTCATTTTGTTTTGAGTAGCTGCTTTGCAAGCAGGATCTGTTAGAGGGCCAGCTGCCAGAATCAATTTGATTGAACGGTCAAACTGGGCTTGGCCTAAATGAGTTACACCTAAATGAATGAGTTGGGCCGTCACGCTATTAGGTACGTTTTCATGTTTACTTGCTTTACATTCCCCAACTACCGGATAAGGCAACTCGCAATAAAGATCTATGCCACCAGCACCACCAGCTGAATTTGGATCGAGGTTTGCCTTTGGGTTTTTATTTGAGTTGGAGAATCCAAGTTTAATGAAGCTCTTACGAACTAATTTTTCAAATTCGTTACCGTCGCTGGAATTGCCAACTTGGGCTATTTTATTAATCCAATCTAAACCTCGATCGCAGTTATTTAACGTTGTAAATTCAGACCAGCCTAAAAATACTTTAAGTTGTTCATCTAGTTTTTCAGCATTTGATTGTATAAGGGAGAGTTGCGCGATCGCACTTTGCAATTCTTCCAATTCGGGATGCAGCGGTGGAAGTCGATTTTCTAGTTGGTGGCGGCGTTTAGAAAATGCGCGATCGCTCAAAACTGGCGAATTTTCCGCAACATTGATAGATTTAGGTAAAGCCACAAATTGTCCCTGGCTATCCGCAGACATTACCAGTGATTCGGGTAGCAAATAAACGCGCAGATAAGCTAGAAAAATATAGGGGCGTTTGGCGAGAATTTGCTGCAATGCTTCTGTTGTCCAAATTGTTAGGGAAGATAAAACTTCTAACGATTCAGATTTATCGAGAACTTGACATAATTCGCATCTAGCCCAAGCTTTAATTATTACTCCTTCAGGATGTAATTCAGAAATCGTGTTTTTGGCAACGGTTAAAAAGTTCGATCGATATTGCTGTTCAACTGGCAATAAGTTGTTTGAGACATCAGTAGGATAAAGGGCAAATACTTTTCCTACATCGAGAAAAGATCGAGGCATAACGGCGATCGATCGACCTTGAATTAATGCTTCCACTTCTGGCGCAGGTAGTCTCAGCGCATTGTCAAGATAGAATGATGGCATAACAAGTTTTATGATTGAAATTGAGTTAATAACCAAGCTACTACTTGTGAGTGTGGCATTTGACGACTACGCCGCAAAGTTTCCTCTAATAAAGCCATCTCTAACCCCGGTAATATTTGAGATTGACTAATTCTTCTACTTCCACCAGTAGGGATAATTTCAAAAGCAATTATTTCTGGCTTTTGCACATCTGCTATCCAGTATTCCCCTACTTTTACTTCTTCGTAAAGTAAACGTTTTTCACCTTTATCATCTGCCAAGGTACTATCAGATATTTCGATCGCTATGTCTGGTGGTGGAATAAGATCGAGGTTAGCAATTGCGGTTCCTGTGGGGGCAAGTTGCGCTCTTTCTCCAATGTAATATGATATATCTGGTTGGCACTCCCGAATACCTGTTTTGCGATAGCTACAGTTTTCTAATCCATTTAGCCGAATACTTTTGATGGCAGCAAATAAGGGAACAGCAACAGCGATAATCGTATTATCCTTGGCATGATCTGGGCCTACTGACATGGTTTCAATCCTCATTTGTCCTTTGTAGTAATAGCCTTTCGCTTTTCGATAAGCGGGATCTTCAACAGTTTGGATAAATTCATCCCATGTTGCTACAACCCATGTATCGGTCGGTAGTTTTGTTTGTGAAGTGGTCATAAGTTTTTTGGTTGTGATTCGTGGTGATACTTATGTAGAAAATTACAGGTTATTTCGGGTCTATTATGCTGTAGGGACACGGCATAATTAAAATTTTCATCTATACCGAAATATTTATGATGCCGTGTCCCTACAAAAATGTTCATAATTGAACATTAGCGTAATAATTCCCAAAAACCCAAATTACATGAAATCCAGCCTATTTGCTAATGCTTCTACTGCTTCGTCTATGTTATATGAATCAGATACATCAGCCATAATAGACTCGGCTACAGCGACAGGCTCATCTTCAATTAGGTCAGTCGGAACTTCATAACATGGATCGCTGAGAATCTCTTTAAGTAGAGGATTACTAGCGCCTAGCATTTTCTCACCACCTTTCTCAGCAATAAACTTTAAAATCTCCTCTTCGCTCACACCATAGTCTACTTCCCGCTTTTGATAAACTGAGCGAATAGCTATCAGTGGTCTGATTTCTTCTTCTTTCAGTTCTACATACTCTCCACCATTGACTCTAATAAGTGGTTCGAGATAAGTTTGCTCTAAATATGTAGTAAGCTTTTTTGCCTTGGAACGTACTAAACAACCGCGAGTTAAACCAAACTTTTCGTAATCGTTTAATCTTTTTAATCCCGCTCCCAATGCGTGACCACCAGCATACTGGAGTACAGCTACTCCAATGCAGATATCTTTGTCGTTTTCTTTACCAATTATCTTGAAATTGAGATAATCATCTTTACCACCTCTTTTTTTGACTTTATTAGTAACTTCTTTGATGGTGATTCTTTCTATCGTCTGACCAATTACCGTTTGGAAGCTAAACAAAAGAGCATCAGCCAGCCGGAAGTTGTCATCTAAATAGCTTGTTATTTCTTCTTCAAGTTCTTTAGCAAAAGCAGCTTCTACTGGATCTTCTTCAATAATAGATGTATCAGGAGGTTGACAATTATTTTTGCACCAATCTAAAACTTCCCTAATAGTTGGTTTTCCCTTACCAAGATCTCTGAGGTGACTCTCTGTAAATGGATAAAAAGGATTTATCGGAACTAAATTGCGGACTGCATAATATGTATTTAATCGTGAACTAACCAAGTTAACAATATATTCTCCATCCATATACCTTAAGTCAATTGGATTTCCTTGTGCAGAAACTTTATTGGAAACTCCGCCAGGTAATTGCTTGATTTTATTGCTCCATTGAGCAGGCATCATTACACTTAGAATAACGCCACGCTTGAGATTTTGAAACAAATCTTTTATCAATCCAGCAACAATTTGGCTAATGTGTAACCCGCTAAATTCGTCAAACGCATCAGTCGTATCTAGCTCATCAAAGCAAATAACCAATTCGTTATACTCACTAATCAAATCTAGGATTTGTAGTACAGCATCAAAAGATTGCCTTTGGCTCGGTAATTCTAGCTCGTTCGATTTGTACTGCGCTAGCTCTTGACCCTCCAACCATTTTATTGCATAAAGTGATTGCTCATTTGTCAGTGTCCAAAAAATTGCTTTTACAATATCAGGATCGCTAACATCTTTAGCTTTTAAAAATGCTTTAATTAAATCATTTACCCATTTTCTTACTTGAACTGTTTGGCTACTTTCAAATTTTTTAACTAATTCTTTAGGAGAATATAGTTTGGGATTTGGTTTAACAACTTTTAAAGCATGATTGATCATCGCTGTTGCTAATTCCTGCCACTGGGTCACTCCATGAGCGCCTGTTTTCCCCAAACTTTCCGCTAAAATTCGCTGAAATTCTTTCTTAAGATCGCGAAGATCGCCATACTTGTTAGCATAGATAAATAATCCCCCATCCTGCTCCTGTAGACGGTGACGGATGCGGCTAATAATGTGAGTTTTCCCAGTTCCGTTTTGTGCAGTTATAGCAATTGAAGTTGTCGAGTATTGACCAGTACGAATTTGCTCAAGCGCTTTAAATACGGCATCAGAGGCATGAGCATTTATAGTTTCAATGTCAAAGAATTCCTTCCCCCAAATATCATTTGCATTAACAGAGGAGGGTTTAGCGAACGGGTTTTGACTTAAAAGAGCCGCATTAAGGTCTTCAATGGATGAAATCTGATGGTTAGTCATGGTTTATTGTGTCAGGTAAAAAATTTACAAATGGATTTACGTTAGTTTTTGGAACTTAAACGCTTGACATAGTAGCGTATAGCGCCGAGTTCGGTTTTGATCGAGTCTTCAGCTTTATCAGGGGTGATGTCTGTTAGTTCACCGCCTATGAGCTGCAAAATGTCGTTTTCCTGCATTTCCAGCATCCACTCGTTAAACTTCGATCGCGTAACCTTCTCCCCAATCTCCCTCCTGATCCGGTAAATTGGCACCAGATCGTCGAGGTTGTAATCACGGTTGAGTTTGTCGTAGACATCCAACGCCACCTGCTTAAACTCGTCATAAGATGCGATCGCACTTTCTACCCCCTTAAGAGAAGCAGCAGATGCGGCTCCATCACCTAGTGTTCCCCCTTCTCGAATCCACTTCAACAGAGCATTTGCGGTTTTTGCACCAACTTGGCTACCAAAGTGGAAATCAGGGCTTTTCAGACTGTCGTTTAACATCTGAAGCCCCAATGCAGGCATAGAGTATCCCTTTTTAGCAATCTCGATCGCACCCTCTGCTTGCAACTCATCAAAAAGTGCCTGAAAATCAGCCTTTTTGCTTCCCTTGGGTACAACTCGCTTCGTAAGTTGGCCCGTCGGCACTTCTTTCTGCGCTCCCCCCAAATCCCACAAAGTTAGCAGCAGGCGAATTTTGGTATGAGTATTTGTACTCTGTACATCTGTTGTGGACGGCATATTAATACTTCCAGAGAGATTGGATATGAACTCAGGACTTACGCATAGGCCCCCCTAACCCCCCAAATCTGGGGGACAAGACTTCTTCTCCCCCAGATTTGGGGGCAAGGGGGGCGTGAGTGCGTAAGTCCTGGAACTGATATTTTTTAATGATAATACGTAGTCAGATACAAAAGTCTTATTTCATAACCCTCTAGACAGATGTGCAAGGATAAAGTAAAAGCTAAACCCTACCAAGGCGTTTTACTTTCTTAACTGCAACCGCTCATCGCACCTGAGTCCCAAAAAATATCATTTTTTTAAACTTTTTGCTATGTCAAACACACAGGAAAACAACTCAGAACTCATCCCCCAAAGAGGCGACAGCCAAACACCGAAAGTAAATGAAATAATTTCTGAATTAGACCGGGCGATGGAAAGATATACTAAAGCACTGAGCGCGATCGAAACAGCCAACCCCAAACCATCACAGCAAGAAATCCTAGAAGTGCTGGTGGCGCGAGATACCGTCAGCGCCACCCTAAGCCAAAACCAAAACCATTCTTCTGAAACTTTAGTTACTCTCATCAACCTAGATACCCGCCTGCGCCAACAAGCAGATCCGATGGCTGCGATCGGTAAACTAGAAGAATGGCGATCGAGTTTGTATCCCCCCGAAACAGCTTGGTGGTGGTTTTTTCAACGACACCACAAGCATCTGTCTGTTTGGGAAAAATATGACTGGTTGTGGGATACCATCACCGTCGGCTGCTTGCTACTTACTAGCAGTTTTATGAGTAGTCTTTTCCATTAGCAGAGGAAGCGATCGCACTTGAAGTTGTATAAAAATGCGATCGCCCTCCCAACTCACTTATTGAGGGATATCATCGGGGTTAATCCCCTGAGAACGCAAGTATTGGGCCAATCTATCAGCCCGTTGGCGTTCTTGTTCAGCCCGTTGGTGTTCTTGTTCAGCCCGTTGGTGTTCTTGTTCTACCCGTTGGCGTTCTTGCTCCAATCGCTCTACGCCCCACAAAAGCAGATTTCCCCCCTCATCCCACCAACGCAACCAATAGCCCGTGCGTTCTTCCTTCTCTCCCCGCCAGACTCCCAAAAATAACCCCATCTCTGCCATCCAGTGGCGTCCTTCAGCATCGGGCAATTCCAGTTCATAGCGTCCTGCTTTTAACCGATAGACCTCCAGCAATCCACTGTCTGGTTCAAATATGACGTAGGCTGGGACTTGCAGAATGTGTTCGTAAAAAAACCACTTCCCAGGGGGGTAGGTACGTTTGACCGAATATTCTCCGCCGTCAGTTTCCGACAGGAATTCCATGACAACGCTGGGGATGTCTCCTTCTAGCTGAGGAGTATAGCTTTTGCGATCGCCTCGCGGTTCCAGAGGCAGCACAGAGGGGACGTAAACCCAATCTGGTGCTTTAATTACCAAATCACCGTTCACCGTTGCACAGAGTCCAAAGTTAGAGGCAATCAGCATTACTGGTTTAATGTACCCCATCAGTTCCAGAATTTCTCTTAACGCCCCAGCAATCAGTGGTTGACCAGTATTGTCCACAGGTTTTTCTTCTAATTGAAAGTCGTCAGGCAACTTCTCCCAGGTAACGGTCAGCGTTGCCATTTTTTGGACTGGATTATCCTGAGTTGCGACCATGACCTTACTATCTGAAAATTTAATCTCTTAATTTTAACGCTGCTGGATGGCTGGTACTGCGGGAGCAAACGAGCGTCGGCTGTTCAAGGTGAGCTAATTCGCTGTTAGACTTTGAGTTTGTTGATGTGCAGAGCCAGCGCAGTAAGATTATCCCTATTGGAGACACAAACATGGGTACAGCTACCTTCATTCAAGACGAAACTGAATTTGATACGCTCCTAGCAAACGAATCGCTGCTTGTGGTGGACTGCACAGCGAGTTGGTGCGGGCCTTGTAAACTGGTCGCTCCCCTCATGGATCGACTAGCTGAAGAATATAGCGATCGGGCCAAGGTCTTCAAGCTAGACCTTGATTCTAATAAGGCTCTAGCCAAACGATTTGAGATCAAAAGCATTCCGGCGGTCATGCTCTTTAAGCAAGGCGAACGGGTCGAAACAATTGTCGGAGTCAAACCCTACGAAGATTTCAGCAGCGCAGTGGCGCGACAACTAGAGTAGATCTCGACTGTTTGTTTGTCCAAGCCCAAATTGAAGTCGTCCGCTCCGAAGCACGAACAATCTGTGCAACTTTTATTCAGATCTTAAAACAGCCTGTAGCCTATGTCTGGATTTGGTACGTAGCTGCGATGCCGCGCGGCATCGCAACTACGTACCAATAATAATTTTTCCTAGAAACCGGGTTTCTTTGCGAATCCAAAGCGTGAAGTTGAGGAGCGATCGCACAACATAACAATCCGCGTTATTGCTTTACAATAACATTGCGAAGTTGGCAACTTTAATGAAGAGGTTTTTGGATATGCCTTATTCTGACTTCAGTGGCGAAGAAATTGCTCGACGCGGTAAGGAAGTTTATGAAAAGAGCATCCGCGAGCGAGTGGAAACAGGAGACAATATTGGCAAAATCATCTCAATCAATGTTGAAACTGGCGACTACGAAATAGGCGACGATCCAGTAGCCACAAGTCGCCTATTGCAAACCCAACAAGCTGATGCAGCAATTTGGACGGAAAGGATCGGCTTTAATGCCGTTTACGCAGTAGGTGGTACGTTGGTCAGGACTGCACAGTGATGATATATGGAAATGTAGTTGGGCTTCAAGCACGAATTGGTGTTATTCTCCGTCTTCCAGGAGGCTCTGATGTAGAAATTGAGTTCGTTGTCGATACGGGTTTTGAAGGTGCCCTAACCTTACCGCCTACCACGATCGCTGCTCTGGGTTTGCCATATCTAACGCAACTCAATGCGAATCTAGCCAATGATATGAATGTTGTAGCAGATGTTTATGTGGCAACTGTTGTATGGAATGGTGTAGAACGTGACATCGCAGTTCTGGCAATGGGGCGTCGTCCGCTCGTTGGAACAGCACTTCTTGAGGACTATCACCTCAGTGTAGATTTCTATGAGGGTGGTTCGGTTCTGGTAGATGACATCTTGTAATACCAATTTTCTTTTTGTTATAAATAGATAAAAACCTGGAAAGCCGATTAAAAAAACACTTTTTAAGTTTTTATATGGTTCGCGGTTAAATAAAATTGGTATAATCTCTTGGGTTATAGTGCGATCGTTCAGGGAGTTATGCTGCATCATACGCTTTAGACTCATGTTTAAAAGCTCGCCCCTATGAAAAAGGCTCCCCGCAAATTCCACCTCCGCACCACCCTGGTGGTTCCCTTTGTGCTGCAAATCGTTGCGGCTGTGGGACTGGTAGGGTGGTTTTCTTTTCGCAACGGACAGCGAGCGATCGACGATCTGGCGACTCAGTTGAATAGCGAAATTAGTGTCCGCATCAACCAGCACGTTTCCGATTATCTCAATAAATCCTATAACGTCCTGCTACTCACCTACGCAAGTGTCGAGAGCGGGAATTTACAGCTTGATGACTTTCAAGGATTGCGGCGCTATTTCTGGCGGGTGGTGCAGAAGGAAGAACTGGAGAGTTATATCTATTTTGGGAACGAGCAGGGCGAGTTTGTCGGCGTTGAACGCATGGAAGACAATACCGCTGAACTCAGAATTCGGACAAGCGCTACTGCACCCATTCGCGAAATTTACTTGCTAGACGAGTTTGGCGATCGGCAAAAGCTATTAAAGTCGGCTGAGTATGACCCCCGCACCCGCCCCTGGTATGAAGCTGCAAAGCTTGCTGGTAAAGCCACTTGGAGTCCGATATTTTCTTCCTTTTCCCACGAGAATACCTCTCTGGTGGTTTCTCCCGTCCGACCTGTTTACGACTCAAAGGATAAGCTGGTGGGGGTTTTGACTATCAACATCCCCTTGAGGCAAATTACAGAGTTTCTCAAAAGTTTAGACATTAGTCCTAACGGGCAGAGTTTTATTATTGAACGATCGGGCGATCTAGTTGCTAGCTCAATTATTACCCAGCCATTCACTATTAAAGGTGAGGGCAAAGACCGCGAGATCGAGCGTATAAGAGCAATTGACAGTCAAAATGAGGCGGTGAGTGCTACTGTCCGCTATTTAAAAGAGCATTTCGGCAACTTCGGTGCGATCGATCGCAGTCAAAACCTCAAGTTGAAAATCCAAGACTCATGGTACTACGTTGAGGTCTTGCCAATTCAGGATGGACGAGGCATTGATTGGCTAGCTGTGGTGGTTATCCCCGAATCCGACTTCATGACACAAATTTATGCCAACACCCAACACACGCTCCTGTTATGCAGCCTAGCATTGTTATCGGCAATTATCGTTGGCATTCTCACCGCACGCTGGATTACGCGCCCCATTTTGCAAGTCTCTCAAGCCTCTGAAGAAATTGCAACTGGTAATTTAGATCAGCACATTAGACCTAGCAATATCATCGAAATCGAAAAACTCACCAATTCATTCAATAGCATGGCAAAGCAACTCAAAGACTCCTTTGCCACCCTAGAGAAGCAAAACGAAGACTTAAAAGATCTCGACCAACTCAAAAACGAATTTCTTGCCAACACATCCCACGAACTCCGCACACCTCTCAACGGCATTATCGGTATTGCCGAATCCCTCATTGATGGCGCAACAGGAGAGTTATCCCAAACTACGCAAGCTAACCTCAACTTGATTGTCTCCAGCGGTCGCCGTTTGGCTAACTTAGTCAACGATATTCTCGACTTCTCGAAACTGAGGCACAAGAATTTAGAACTGCAACTCAAACCTGTAGATTTGCGATCGGTTACCAATGTAGTTATTACCCTGCTCCATCCCTTAACTGCCCACAAAAGTTTGCAACTGCTCAACTCTATTGCGGCTGATTTACCCCCGGCTGAAGCCGATGAAGATCGCCTGCAACAAATTTTGTATAATCTTGTCGGCAATGCCATTAAATTCACGCCTTCTGGCACGGTCGAGGTGTCAGCGGAAGTGATAGATCCCCCCCAACCCCCCTTAAAAAGGGGGGAGCAAGATGCGGCAGTTCCCTCCTTGACAAAGGGGGAGCAAGATGCGACAGTCCCCTCCTTGACAAGCACAGAGACAGATGATCGAGTCCCCCCCTTTTTAAGGGGGGTTAGGGGGGATCGAATTTCTTACTTAGCTATCACCATCTCCGACACAGGTATTGGTATTCCAGAAGATAAGTTCGAGCGCATATTTGAATCCTTTGAACAAGCTGAAGGCTCTACCGCCAGAGACTATGGCGGTACCGGACTGGGACTGGCCGTGACGAAAAAACTGGTTCAATTGCATGGAGGCGAAGTTATTGTTAAGTCTAAAGTGGGAGAAGGTTCGCAATTTACATTTACCTTACCCATTTCGAGTGCAAAAGTAGAAGTTTCGCAACAGATTGCTGTCATCAAAAACAAGCGTAACCTAGAGTTTACAACCTCAATCACAAGCCCAAAATTAGACCAAAAAACTAATACCGAAAACCAATTTAAAGTTTTGATTGTCGATGACGAACCCATTAATCGTCAGGTACTCATCAACAATCTTTCCCTGTACAATTACGCCATTACCGAGGCGAGTAACGGACAAGAAGCTTTGGCAGTTATGGAAAAAGGGTTTATCCCCGATTTGATCTTACTCGACGTGATGATGCCGCGCATGACAGGTTATGAAGTGGCTGAAAAAATCCGCGATCGCTTTCCCGCTTACGAACTTCCCATTGTCATGCTCACAGCGAAAAATCAAGTGTCAGATATCGTAGAGGGATTTGAATCAGGAGCCAATGATTATCTCTCTAAGCCGATTCAAAAACAAGAAATGCTAGCTCGCATCAAAACACATATTTCTCTCGCCAAACTGACTTCAGCCTACGGGCGATTTGTGCCGCGTAATTTTCTGAAATTTTTAGGAAAGGAAAGTATTATTGATGTTCAATTAGGCGACCAAGTACAGCAAGAAATGACAATAATGTTTTCTGATATTCGCTCTTTTACAACTTTATCAGAAGCAATGACACCGCAAGAGACGTTTAATTTTATCAACTCTTATTTAAGTCGAGTTAGTCCCGTCATTCGCAAGCATAATGGGTTTATTGATAAATATATTGGCGATGCGATTATGGCGTTGTTTCCTGAGTCGGCAAATGATGCGGTACAAGCGGCGATCGCCATGCAAAAAGAAGTAGAAAACTACAACCAAGATCGGCACAAAATGGGTTATGCACCAATTGCGATCGGCATTGGTTTGCACACGGGAAATTTAATGCTGGGAACGATTGGCGAATCAGAACGAATGGAAACAACAGTGATTGCTGATGCAGTTAATTTAGCCTCTCGTTTGGAAGGATTAACCAAGCTATACGGAGCGGGAATTTTAATCAGCCATAAAACCCTCTGTTGTCTCGATTATTATCAAGAACAACACTTCAGATTTTTGGATCGGGTGACGGTAAAAGGGAAAAAGTCAGCCGTCGCCGTCTTTGAAGTTTACGATGGAGATGAGCCAGAGCAAAAGCGATTAAAGAGTCAAACGCAGGCGCGGTTTGAAGTAGCTGTGTTTCTTTACTATCAGCAACAATTTGAGGAGGCGCAGCAAATTTTTCAGGAAGTTTTACAAATTAATCCGCAAGATAAGGCAGCCATGCTTTATGTGAAGCGCTGTCAGCAATATCAACAATATGGTGTACCGGAGAGATGGGAAGGTATAACTGATTTGGATTTCAAATAGCGCCACACCCTAGAAGGGTGGGGCTATACAAACGAAGCCTGCCTACGCAGGCTGAATTATAGCCACAGTCACATCGGTTAGGACAGTATTAAAGCACATTTTTCACCATCAACCCGAAAGAGCCGAAATGATTCCAGCAGTTGGTTCTGCATTCCCAATCGTACCAGTCAGCGAAGGATTGACAGATGAATTGAAAGGGTGGGTGGGCTCTGGAACAAAAGACTCAAACATGATTTTCTCCGTATATATCTGTCAAAGGTTTGACTTGCTTCTACGGATTTATTGGAATCGGATTTGAGGCAATATGCGGGTGCGGTAATTTTGGGGCGCAAATTTGTCTGCAAATTGCTTGAAAAGCTTGCTAATGGTCACTTTCAGCAGATGCGCGCACCCCTAACCCGCATAATTCCCCTCTTGCAACACCAATAAGATTAGTGGGACACTTCAGAAAACAGTATTTATCTCGGATATCAAGCCAAAATGTCTAACTTTTTTATCAAAGACAGCATCCCCAGGTTGCCAGAACGATCGAATAATATCGATCGATTTTCCATGTATCTCATGCTCGATAACTGCAATGGACGCATGGTAATTCAGTGGAAATGTCGTCTGCATTTGAAACGTAACTTGGAGTTATATGAAGCGGAAGATCCACAGTTTGCTAAGTTATGCCGCCAGCAAGATAAAGGTAGAGGTATCGCAGAGTATTGGGTGAAAGTAGTGCAGTCTGCGACAGGGGAAATAAAGAGCAGAAAATTAGCTTTGGAACACTTGGCTGCCTATTTTGAATCAACCTGTTATCAAGCGGCTAAAAAAGTGCGATCGCAATCTAGCGATCGCGCTTGGGACGAATACCTCTATATTGCTAGAAAAATGGTTTACAATTTTGATAATTTTGCCCAAGTTTTAGAAAGATACGATGACTCCCAACGAGCGAATCTAGATACTTATATCCAAGATATTTTAGAAAAAACTATTAAATCTGAAGTAACTGTGGGAAAATTCTCTCGTTGGCGTCTCTTGTATAAAAAACCTGACAAAGATCTCAAAGAAGCTCTAGAAATAACAAAATACGGACAATTGCAGGTTTCTCAATATCTATTTGCTCGTAAATATTTCAAACAAGTTTATTTAATTAATAAAGTTCAAAATCCCTCCAGACAAGCTGGACAAAAATGGCCTTTACCCGATCTAGCAGATTTCAACGAAGCTGCTAAATACTACAATGCTGAAAAATCCCTCCCTTCCGCACCCCATGAAGTATCTGCCAGTTCGGGAATGGTAACTGGAGAACAAATTAAACAATGGATGGAAAGTTGTATAGAAGCATTGCAAAAGTATTCGGTCAATTCAATTGATGCTGTTTCTATTGAATTCCTCAATGAATCTGGTATTGAAATCAAAGCTGAAGAATCTAACGAAGTAGATTCGCATAGTTTCTGGGATGCGGTTGACTCGGAAGATTTGATTAATCGAACTGATGTTGCTTTTCGGGAAGAAATCGAAAATATTAAAGCTAAGGTCGATCTGCGAATTCAGCAACGAAAGCTGCAAATTCACCATAAGAAAATACCCAATATTTATTATGGTGTAGGACTAAGCCAAACGCAAATAGCAAATATATTGGGCATCACTCAAGGTAATATTGCTCGTCATATTAACAGTTACTATGAAGTTCCTCTCCTAGAAAAGTTAGCTGCTATTTCTCAAGCAAACAAATGGGTTAACCCATCAGTATCCCGCTGGTTAGTGAAAGATTACGCATCTCCTTTGCACTCGGATTTGATTCAAGCAACTTTAGTTGAAGCTATCAACAAGCTTACACCAGAATATCGAGAAGTATTACAATTGCGTTATGGACATAATTTAACTGAAAAGCAAATTTCTGCGCGGTACTGCATAATGGAGGTAGAAGTTAACCAAAGAATAAATGAAGCTCAGATTTGTTTGGAGTCGGCGCTATTAAAGGTAATCGAGGAATGGTTGGATAAATATGTAAAATCCTGGCTTTACAGATTTTACAAGCTCAGCATTTACTCTGCTTTGAATTCCGCACTCGCCAATCTTTCCAACGATTGCAAAGAGGTTGTGAATTATCGATATTACCTGCGACGAACTGAAGAACAAACGGCGGTGCAACTGAATTTAAACGAGAATCAGGTTAATGAAAGAGTCTACTTAGCTAAGATAGAATTACGGGATAGCCTTCTGAAGTGGATTATAGGAAATCTGGATGTCTCGCTAGAGAAGGAATCAGAATTAGCTAAAGTTAATATTCTCGTGCAAGAATGGTTGCAAATTTTGTACAAATCTAACTAAGAAAGGAGAAGTGAGTGATGTTTAGTTTAAATCAAGGAAAAACAGCTAATTTTGATTTACTCTGTTTGCAGATTTCGCCAGCATATCAACAAGAAGCATGGCAGGAATCTGAGAAACAATCGAATGCGATCGCGCGTCATAATGCTTATCTCAATTACGTTTCTTTAAAGGCTTTCCTCACTTGGTTATCAGAAGAATCTGAAGTTCAACCATCGGTATGGCCTAGTCAAAATAGCTTACCCGCTATTTGGGAAGTTGTCAACGGTACGGCAATTCAATTAGGCGAAACGCGACTGGTGTTAATTCCCTGCGATGATGCGGATAAGTCAGAGTTGTGCGTACCGCAAGAGTGGGTCGATATTCCTAATTGGGTGGCAGATTATTATATTGCTGTGGAGGTAATTCTGGATGGAGATGAGGATGATTGTTTCCTCAGAGTTGGGGGTTTTACTACTCATCGCCAGTTGAAAAATAAAGGCAGATATAATGAGAGCGATCGCACTTATTCTTTGCCAACAGAATCATTGACAAAAAACCTCACCGTCATGCAAGCAACAATTGGACTTTGTTTGCAAGAAAAAGTTCCACCATTGCCAACTTTGTCTATTGCACAGATAATGAATTTATTGAAGATTTTGAGCGATTCATCTCTCTATTCGCCGCGTCTGCGAGTCGATATTCCTTTTGAGGAGTGGGCCGCATTGTTAGCAGATGAAAAGTCGAGACAGCAACTATACAATCGGCGCATGGGTTTATTAATCCCAGACTTTACGCCCAGTCAACAGCCGATCGTCTTGAAGGGATGGTTACAGGATATAGTAGAAAAAGGTCGAAATGCAGTTGACGATATTTGGCAGACATTTGAAACCTTATATGCTCAACCAGAAGCCGTTCGGAGTCGGGTCAAGTCCCAAACTAGCTCTCCAGATGCGATCGGTCCCGTCATCAGTCTCTTACAACCTCATCAGTCCGATCGAATTCGCCGTCAAGCTGCTGGGGTTATAGGAGAAATTGGTGCTGGCAATCGAGATGCGATCGAAGCTTTAATTCAATTATTAAAAACAACTCAGGATGAAGAAACTCGTTGGCAAGCAAGTCTAAGCTTGGGAAAAATTGACCCCGGTAACCCCTTGGCGGGTGTAAAAAAAGCGAGGCGAATTGACATGGGAATGCAGTTAGGAGGTCACAGGTTAGGTTTAATAGTTGCGATTAGACCTAAACTAGAAGAAAGAATTGGAGTGTCTTTGCAAGTGCAACCGCTGGACAATTCAACTAAACTACCTCCAAATCTTAAACTGAGCGTGCTTTCAGAGTCAGGAGAAACTATTTCTGGCTTAGAAACGCAAGCTAGAAGTGATGATGAAGGTCGGGGTAAAGATGAATTCCTTGAATTACGCTTTAGTCCACCGCCGCGAAAACTGTTTCGGGTTCGTCTTTCTGTTGATAATTTGAATATAACTGAGGATTTTATTGCTTAATTGAAGTGGGAAAAGCAGGAACTGAATTATGGGAAAAGTAGCGGTTCTTAAAATTAGGTCTGACGACTTGAAACAGGGATTTTTAGTTTCGTTACAAATCTGCCAAGACGATGGACTTCCCCTGTCGGAAATTGAAGGTGCCAGACTCCCAACTCACCCAGATATTGAAAGTTGCTATTTGATGTGGCAGACATTCTTTCGGGGACTGAAATCGCGTGGTCATGATGATTGGGAAGTTGAGTCAAGTTTTACGATGCAGCGTTCTACAATTGAGGGAGTAGATGCTTGTCGGGAATGGGTGAAATCATTAGAAACCAATATGCAAGATTGGCTGCAAGAGTCGTCCGATCGCAAGTGGCAACAAATACGAGAAAAATTAGTAGGAGAGTTAGCTAATAATTCTCAAGACGTTCGCGTGATGATTAAAGCTAATCCTAGCTTGTGGAAACTTCCTTGGCATACGTGGGATTTGTTGAAGTATTACCCCGATCTGGGAATTAGTTTTAGTCCTGAAGACTACAATCGAGAAGAAATTAGTAGAAGGAAAGGGAGTGATAATAAAGTTAATATTTTAGCCATTTTTGGAGACGATGGTAATATCGATTTGCAACCCGATCGGCTGGTAATTGCTAATCTAAAAGGTGCAAGAACAGAAGTTTTAAACCAACCAACAGCGTCAGATTTTATTAAAAAGGTGCGGTCAGAGTCAGGGTGGGATATCTTGTTTTTTGCTGGTCATAGCGAGACTAAAGACAATGTGGGTAGAATTTATATTAGTAAAGATGAAAGTTTGGAAATAGAACAATTTAAGAATGCGTTAAAATCGGCTATTAATAACGGATTAAAGATCGCGATTTTTAATTCTTGTGAGGGATTAGGATTAGCGGAACAGATTGCTAAATTACAAATTCCGGTAGCGGTTTTCATGCAGGAAAAAGTACCCGATCGGGTTGCACAATCTTTCTTAAAAGAATTTTTGACCGAATATGCTAAGGGACAACCTTTGCAAACCGCATTTCGACGCGCTCAAAGTAGGTTGGAAGAATTTACAACTTTACCTGGTGCAACTTGGTTGCCAAAGCTGTATCAAAATTTAGGGGAAACGCCACCGACTTGGGAAGAGTTGCGAGATAAAAAGAAACCAATTCCCCTACCAATTCCCCCACCTTCTCGTCCGTCAAAACCCAAGCTGCAAACGGTTTTTATTGCGAGTTTTATAGTAACTAGCTTGGTGATGGGAGTGCGATCGATCGGATGGTTGCAATCCTGGGAGTTGCAGGCGTATGATGCGATGATGAGAATGCGACCATCCGAACCGCCAGACCCTCGCTTGTTAATTGTTGGTGCAGATAAAGAAGATATTGACAAATACAATTATCCGCTACGCGATGGAACACTTGCCAAAGTGATAGACAAACTTCAGCAACATCAACCGATCGCGATCGGTTTAGATATCTATCGCAATTTACCAGTACCACCCGGTTATGCCGCAATGATCGCTCATTTTCAGCAAAACAAACGCTTGATTGCTGTATGTAAATATAAAGCAAATGAAGAAAGTGTTGACCCCCCACCTAAAATCCCTGTTGAACAAATTGGTTTTAGTAACTTACCGCTGGACGAATACAATATTGTCCGGCGCTATTTCTTATCCCGCAGCCCAAATACTATTTCTGATTTTGAGTCTTGCAAGACAAACTATTCCTTTGGCTTTCAACTGGCGTATCGATACCTGTATGCTAAAAAAATTCCAGTCCAAACACCCGAAAATAATTGGCAGTTTGGTAATATTATTTTAAAACGTTTAGGAACAAGAAGTGGCGGGTATCAAAACTTAGATGGAATGAGTAACCAAACGCTGCTGAATTATCGCGCTTCTTCCCAAATTGCCCAGCAAGTAACGGTAAGAGATATTTTAAACGATCGCTTTGAGCCTAGTTGGGTAAAAGATAAAATTGTGCTGATTGGCGTTATTGCTGACAGCGTAAAAGACCCTTACAATACACCTTACGGCATCAAGCGAGGGCTATACGTTCACGCACACGCGATCAGCGAAATTTTAAGTGCTGTGGAGGATAAGCGCCCTTTGTTGCGTTGGTTACCCTTGTGGGGCGATGCAATTTGGATTGGGTTTTGGTCGCTGATTGGTGGAGGAATCGTTTGGTTTCTGTATTCGTCACCGCTACGTTTATGGCTAGCAATTAGTATTTCGATCGCTATTTTATATGCACTTTGTTTTGGATTGTTTATCCAAGGCTTTTGGCTACCGCTTGTTCCCTCAGCATTTGCTTTACTGGTAACTAGGATAGCGATAGTATTTCGCATTACATTGCCAACTAAAAAAGGAGAATAAAAATGTTTATTCAGGGAAAAAAAATTGCTTTTGCGATTACTTTAGCAACTGTGATATCGGCTGATTTCGCGATCGCCAATCCGATCGCTCAAACACCGCCTCCAGCGCCAAAAACTGGTACTTCAGGAAGACCGCAGTCAGGTGGCGCAACCCGTCCTGGGGAATCAAAATGTCCCAATGCAAACACTCGCCCGATCGCCTTCATGCCTGATTCTTTACAAACTACATTGGCATCTCCTATTTTTTGGTTTTATGTTCCCTATTCACCTAATGATGTTGATTCTTTCAGTTTTGTAATTTTGGACGAACAGGATCGATATGTTATTCCACCAAAGAACATAAAATTATCTGGAACACCTGGATTTATTAGTTTGTCTCCCCCATCTCAATCGTTTGAAGTTGGCAAACGTTATCGCTGGTATTTCTCAATTTACTGCGATCCGCAAAACGAAGAAGATCGCATTTCTTGGAATGGAACTTTACAGCGAATTGCATCCACTTCCACAGAAAACGTTGATTGGTATCGTCCTCTGCTTTTTCTAGCCGAACGTCGCCGCACCAATTCGATCGATCCAGAACTTAAAGCTGAATGGGATAAATTGATGGAGTCGCTGAATTTTAGCAATATTTCTTCTCAGCCGCTCGTTCCTTGCTGTTCGCTTAATTAAGGAGTCATTGGTCATTAGTCATTGGTTCTTGGTTATCGCTAATGACTAATGACTAATGACATGACTATTGCCAATTTCCTACTAAAATATAAGAAGCCCATTGGTATGGAGTAATGCTCGGTCTATCATGTATAAGCTTTAGTTGAGCTTGACGGAGGGCTTTAGTTTTTGGGATATTTGGATCGGCGATTAATTGTTTGTAAAACTCAACAAATAGAGCGGCACTATAATTATCCTCTGCTCGCCATAAAGAAGCGATCGTACTGCGTGCGCCCGCTCTCACAGCAACTCCAGCAAGTCCCAAAGTAGCTCTTGTATCCCCTTTAGCAGTCTCGCAAGCCGAAAGAATTAGTAATTCGATATTTTGAGATTCTCTTCGATTGCTAGTCCGAAGTAAATTGTCTAAATCTGTGACTTCAAGGCGTTTACCCCAAGCAACAACATAAGTTTGCTCTGGATTTGAACTGAATTCACCGTGAGTCGCGATATGAATTACAGAAAATGGCGTTGAATTAAGCTGCGATTGCAAATTTATATTGGTAAAATATCGATCGAGCAGAATTTCGGTCGGTAGGGTTTTCTTGACTTGTTCCAATTCACTTTTGACATTGGGTAGTGAGGTGAATATTTTCCCATCGATTGTTTGTTCAACGCTCACTCCAGCACCCAGAACTTTTAATTTTTCCCGTGCGGTAGGTTTAGTTTCTAACAGTTGCAAACCGGGCGCTAGGGCGATAGCGTAATTCTCGATTAGATATTGCTGTCTGTCATAAAGAGCAGCCATTGGAATATTTCTCAGTGAACCATCCAGCACAAATACTAAAGTTTTGACTCCACTTTTTTTCAAGTCTACTTCAGCGGGTCGGATTAGCCAGTCATAAACTTGTGCTGATAATACCTTACCTTCGGGAGAAGAATAACTTTTTTTAAGTTCGGTCAGGAGTTCTCTCAGAACTTTTTCCACTTCATTTTTATTTTTATCAACCGAGTGGTAACGCAATTCTTCTTTTGGGAGCTTCAGAATAACTGCCAATTTATTTGGTAAAATAATCGGATAAATGGCTGCGGCTGTCACATCATATTTATCAAGGATATTGTCTATTTGTTCTGGTTTAGCATCAGCACAGGCGTCTCTCAAGAAATTATCTAATTCTGCTAATTGTAAATCTTCGATCGCTTGACGAGCCTGTTTTAAATTAACCTGACTTGGTTTATTTTCTCCCGCTTCAGGTTCTAAGAGTAATTCGACTAATTGGCGATAAATTGGTTCTACTTCATCTCGAAAATTGAACTGAAGATCGGGATTGAGTGCTGCTAAATCTTTGCGTAAAAATTTAAGAGAATTAACCGCTCCAGTGTAAGCCGCGATCGCAAACTTTATATCCTTTTGCGTCTTGATACTCAGTCTTCCAAATTGCCATTCCAAGCGATAGGCAATATCGTTCAATAGCTGAGGTCTAGCAATAACAAGTGCTTTTTGAGTAATTTCTGTAGCATAAGGTAATTGCTGGTTAATTTCGTAAAGTTCGCCTAAATTTCCTAGTGCATAAGATTGCGATCGCACATCTTTTAATCTTTCGCCTTGTTGCGCCGCCATCGCCAATAACTGTCCGATATATTCCCACTCCGGTGACTTAGTTAACAATGTCTTTGTTTCTTTTTCTTTCATGCACAGATTGGCGATAGGAGGTAGCGGAAACAAAAGCCGCGATCGCTCTTCTTTCCCCATTTTTTGCAATTTCAGGCAAGTTAAACTCTCAGCCAAATATATACGAGCGTAAACCGCCTCCAAATTAGCAGGTAATTTTTCAACTTGCTCCTTAATTTCTAGCCACAAATCATCTAGATTAGACACCGGATAATTTTCGATCGCAAGGCTGAACTTATTCAGCTTTGCTCGCAGATCGATCGAATCCGAACTAGATGTAGCAATTGCCAGATCGTAATGTTCTAAAGCTTCTTTATAGTAATTGCCAATCTTTTCGGTTTCCTGAAAATTTTGCGCTCTTTTTCCCAACGCGCGTTTAGTATTGCCCAAACTAAAATGAGACGCACCTATTTCTTGATTAAGCGATAAAGAATTAGAGATTTCCAAACTTTGCTCCAGCACCTTCTCCGAAGTTTTGAGAGCGCCTACCATTCGCAGTATATCGCCCAAATTCCTCAATCCGATCGCCCTGTGTGGAGTAGCTGGTAAAATAGGAAAAATTTCTTTCACCCGCTCGGACATTCCATCGCGAATTAAATTTTTACATTCGATATCGGAACGTTCCAAAGCTTGCAATAACGAAGTGCAAGCGCGGCGATAAAAACCGTCTGCTTGCAAATCTCTGGCTTCTTCGATCGAATTGCGGCTAATCTTTTCTCGATGGTTTAATTGATTAATATAAGGTACTTTTGCAAAAATAGGCTCCGCGACGATACACAACAATGCTGTCACCAAAACCAGCAAAATCCTTTGAATAGTTTTCTGTAGAAATATTCCCAACTTCATCGCACACCTGCACCACAAACTGCTGAATGAAAAACCCTGTTACCCATAATAAAAGGTACTTTATCTGTGAGAATAATCTCGCCATTCTCGCCAACAATCCACCCTTGAGCTTCTACAATCTGTTGAGGTGGAGAATTATAATTATCTGAAGTTGTGCGATCGCTCGCCACACCGAGATTAAGCGCTTCTCTAGGATTCGGCGGTAAACCACCCCGTCCGACATTAGTAAATTCCAAGTTTTCTCCAACTAAAGAACAAAGGTTAGCCGTAGCTTGCGGGGGAGCAAAATTTTGTGCCAGTTCGACGAGTCCTCGAGCGGGATCGACATCTGGTGTTTGAATATTCACCACACCGCTGAGGGAAGGATCGCGACGCGAAATGGCAGTGATATCGTTAGTAGATAATTCGTTAGGATCGAAATCTCTAATATTGCGATCGCCCAAAATATTTGCTAGTTCTTCTCTTGTTGAAGCGACTAACCCAAATATTCCTTGAGTTTGAATATCGATAACGCCGCCGCTATCAAAACCATCAGCAGAAATATCGCTATTTTCTAACCCGACAATTGTATCTGTTCTAATCGTAATATTACCGCCATCTCCCCGCAAATCTCCCTCACTAGCACTGGTAGATATGCGGCTATTTCGCAATTGGATATCTTCAGAAATTAAGCGGATATTTCCACCTTGACCTAATTCTGTTGCAGCTGCGATCGCGCTATCATTAAAAAGAATAATTCGATCGGCTTGCACATTCAAATCACCCGCCGAACCTCCACCTGATTTGGCATTTAGTGCTACCGTTGCACCATCGCTTACCGTTAATTCTTCTGCATTAATCGTCACACTTCCCGCATTTCCCGTTCCTTGCGTTATCGCCGTAATCCGACTGGGTAATCTCCTATCATTTCTGACAGCAGGTGAAAAGTTGGGATCTTCAGGATCGACTGTCGCAGATGAAAGTCCGATTAATTCAACAGCATCTCCTGTATTTATCGTAATAGAACCCCCTTTTCCGTCCAGTTGAGTATCTGCTGATATCGCTCCTCCTTCTCGAATAGTTAACCGTCCTGTCGAAACTATTAAATCACCAGCATCTCCCGAACTTTGAGACTGAGTAAACAAGCCACTAGGATCGCTATTTCTAGTACCAATTATTTCAATAAATTCTCTGGCATTTATAGTTAAAGTACCTCCTTTTCCTTCACCAACTGTTAAAGCTGTGATTTGTCCGCCGTTTTCCAGGGTAATGCGATCGACATTAACAATCACATTTCCCCCTGGCTCTTTGCTGATAGTAGAAGCTGATATTCTTCCCCCATCTCGCACAGCCAAATTGCTGGTTTCCACAGTTAAAATTGATTCCGCTCCTGTCGCTTTTCCCTCCACTTGAGAAACTATAGAACTGGGAGAAAATTTAGGCGGAGAGTTTTCAAATATGTAATCTCTTCCTCCGCTCACTTCCACTGATTCAGAAGCTCGCACAGTCAAATTACCCGCTTTGCCAGCATACATAGAACTGGAAGAAACCTCTGCTCCATCTTGAACAATTAATCTTTTCGTAGTAATATTCAAATCACCAGCATTTCCAAAACTTTCAGATTGACTAAACAAACCGCTACCAATCTCCGGATCGCTTGTTCTACCACTTAACGTGACTGAATCGGAAGCGGTTACTGTCAAAGTTCCACCCTTTCCGGTGGGAAAAAACCAAGTTCCATCCTGTTTAGGGTAAGAAAACGTACCAGTTGATACTTGAGAGCCATTTTCGATGGTTAACTCTCTAGTTGTAATTGTTAAATTTCCAGCCGCACCAGCATCTATTGTTTGGGTAAATAATCCACCAACCAGAACAAAGTCAGGAGAATCGATTAAAGCTCCACTTACTTTGATGGTATCGGCAGTTATGGTTAAAGTACCCCCCGTTTCAATCCCTGCATTACCCGTTGTAATTCCTGAATTATTGAGGGTTAAGCTACGGCTTCTAACCTGGATATCGCCACTTTTCCCTTCGTTAATAGGACGAAATTCAGGAGGAGATTCGGACGTTGGAGGAAATAAAATATAGCCACTTGCATCTACTACAGATTGTTCAGACATAGAAATGTCTTGAAAATTTTGGACACCTTCGTATCCCACTATCCAACCATTATCGATCGCACTTAGGCTGACCGTACTTAAACCAGCCACACTTCCCAGTTCAATTCTTCCTCCCAAAGCAGTCAAATTTCCCCCCTCAAGAAGAATATCACCGCCAATAAGTGCCAAACTTTTACCATCTGGGACTTGCAAACCAGTAATAAAAGCACCGATGCTGTTAGGCAATCCATTTACATTCGCTTGAGATTTGTTAACAATTTGGCCTGGGTTTCCATTAAATTGCAAACCAATGGGTACATTAATGTTTAGTAAAGGTGGTGCTTGGGGATTGATAGCGCTGAACTGACTGCCATCTTTAAAAATGATGCTATTTGCTGTAGTCGCTAAAAACGATCCACCAATATTGAGTGACGCATTCCGACCGAAAATAATTCCGTTAGGATTGATTAGAAATAAATTGGCAGTACCGTTAGCCTTAATTAATCCATCAATGTCGGATAGAGAACCACCCGTAACTCGATTGAAAATATTTTGAATTGTTGTGGCATTGTCGAAGTGGGCTGTCGTATTAGTTGGTAAAGAAAATTCTTGAAAACTGTGGAATAAATTGCTGCCTATTTGGGTTCCTTTGTCGATAACAAAGGTGTTTCCTTGAATGTTGACCGTGGAATTAACAGGCAAAGTGGCATCGGGAACGATTTGCGCCGCTGCTAAAGAAGGGAACCCGAAAAGGTAAAGTAGTATACAGATATTTTTACCTTTTTTGCTTTGCTTGCTCTCAGTCATGATAAAACAGAAAATAAATGGACTGCACTTTCAACCAGTTGTGTAGGGGCACGGCATAAATAACCTTATTCTCCAGTCCGAAATATCTCGGATGCCGTGCCCCTACTTATGTCAATCGCTGGCGGGCGTATGGGAAAGTGCAAAATCTGGAATTAACCCGATTCGTTTGAGATGATACCACGTTCCAGAGTCCACTTAACTAACTCAAGTTGCTTTCTAGGTACGTTGTTGCGATGCCGCGCTTTTATCCCAGTTGTCATAAGAGCGCGGCATCGCAACAACATACCTAATCCTATAATTATAAATTTGCATTAGATATTTAACTAAGCTCGATCGATTTCCTGTTGAAACACTTTCAGAGCTTCCAGTTTAGAAGCCATCATTACGCAACGAGTCAGCAGGTTGATATCCAAATCTGGCAAAATTTCCGATCGCTCTATCCGATCGTATCCTGATTCCCGCAAACGGTAGAGCCTGAATAAACCATCTTCCCAAAACCAGACTTCAGGGACACCTAAAACTTTATAGCGCTCAAGAAAGCGATCGCTACCACTGGTAAAGATCACTTCCACAACGAGGTCAGGGGTAGTGGCTGTAGAGCTACCAATGGCAAAGGATTCGTCAGCTTGGGCCGAAACTTCCTGTTCTTTCTCTTGGGTAAAGCTACCTAATGGGTTGAATTCAATGTTTTTGTTCAGAAAGTATTGACAGAGTAAAAATGCAATCATCCTGCTGATTGATTCGTGGTCAGGGGAAAGTGTCAAGATTTCAACCTGTCCTTTGTAATAAGCGAGTCGGATTCCTGGTGAGTCGGCAAAGCTCTCCTGAAGTAACTTGAACTGTTGCCAACTCATGCCAGAGTGGACTAGCCGTTGGTCTTTTGTCTTATCTAGCGCTACTGTCATAACGAAAGCGCTCAACATTTTCTGTTCAATTATTAGGATCTATCCCCAATTCCCGTAGTCGCGCTTCTAGTATTTGTAGTCGCGCTTCCGCTTGTTGAGCGCGAAGGCGTTCCTGTTCAGCACGAAGGCGTTCCTGTTCTCTCAGTTGAGCTAATTCTACAGAAGTGGTGAACCGTTCACCTGATGGTGAAAAAATCTGGAGTTCATCTGCGATTTCAAACCTTATCTCCAGTCTGGGACTCACCCACCCCTCCATAACATCAATCACTTCTAATCCTGCATCAGAACGCAACCAACCTGTCAAGTCTATTGTGTCTGGGTTGTAAATATAATATTCTTCAACGCCATAGCGGTTATAGAACTGGAGTTTTTTTGCCATCTCCTTGAGGGTATTTCCCGGAGAAAGAATCTCAAACACAACTTGGGGAGGGATGTTGTCTTCTTTCCACTGTTGGTAGGAACCGCGATCGCCTTTCGGTCTACCAAATGCAACCATAGCATCAGGAGCTTGACGAGTTTTGTTGTCTCTGTGGACTGGATACCACAGTAAGTCGCCAGCGACAAACACATTTGGGTCGTTGGCAAATAAGATTTCTAAGTTTTCCTTAATCACAACGATCCATTTAAACTGTTCGGTGTTACCTGACATGGGTTGACCGTCGTTTTCGGGATAGATGATATCTGGTTGGGTGGGAGTGGCGAGTTGTTCCAGCATAAGGAAAACAGAATCTTGAGGATTGGCTAGTTTTATTTTAGTTTAGCGATCGCACTTCGGAGGGGCGGGTTTAGCCATTATCCCTGTCTTGTTACCGACAAATTATCTGCCAAACCCGCCCCTACAGCTTATGTATTTGGGGTAAGATGCGATCGCGCCTCTTTTACTTGCTAATTTTTTCCATCCATACGTCGTCGGAGCGATCGCAAATAATTAAAGTTACGTACAATTTTTAAGCATCAGGATCGATCCCCAATTCCCTCAGTCGCGCTTCTAGTATTTGTAGTCGCGCTTCTGCTTGTTCAGCGCGTTGGCGTTCAGTTTCAGCACGAAGGCGTTCAGTTTCAGCACGTTGACGTTCTTGCTCTTTCAATTGAGCCAATTCTACAGAAGTCATAAACCGTTCACCTGATGGTGAAAAAATCTGGAGTTCATCTGCGATTTCAAACCTTATCTCCAGTCTGGGACTCACCCACCCCTCCATAACATCAATCACTTCTAATCCTGCATCAGAACGCAACCAACCTGTCAAGTCTATTGTGTCTGGGTTGTAAATATAATATTCTTCAACACCAAAACGGTTATAAAACTGAAGTTTTTTTGCCATCTCCTTCAGTGTATTTCCCGGCGAAAGAATCTCAAACACAACTTGGGGAGGGATGTTATCTTCTTTCCATTGTTGATAGGAACCCCTTTTTCCTTTCGGTCTACCAAATGCAACCATAGCATCAGGTGCTTGACGAGTTTTGTTGTCGCCTTCGACGGGATACCAAAGTAAGTCGCCAGCTACAAATATGTTGGGATCGTTGGCAAAGACGATTTCTAAGTTTTCTTTAATCAAAACAATCCATTTAAATTGTTCGGTATTGTCTGACATGGGGTTACCGTCGTTTTCGGGGTAGACGATCTCGGTTTCGGTGGGAGTTGCCAGTTGCGGTATCATAAGCCGACCTTTCTAGTGCAATCGTGTTTATTAATTGTCTCGCTACGCAAGATGGGACGATGGGATGAGTAGATTTGTTAATGATGAAGGCGATCGCAAATAATTCAGGTTACCTATAACCCTTGTAGAGACGTTTCATGCAACGTCTCTACAATCTTTGAAAGGAGAGGTCTAATCTTTAAGTATCAGGATCGATCCCCAATTCTCTCAGTCGCGCCTCTAACATTTGCGATCGCGCTTCCGCTTGTTCAGCGCGTTGGCGTTCATTTTCAGCACGAAGGCGTTCATTTTCAGCACGAAGGCGTTCCTGTTCAGCACGAAGGCGTTCTGTTTCAGCACGTTGACGTTCCTGCTCTCTCAGTTGAGCCAATTGTACAGAAGTCATAAACCTTTCGCCTGATGGTGCAAAAATCTGGAGTTCATCTGCGATTTCAAACCTTATCTCCAGTCTGGGACTCACCCACCCCTCCATAACATCAATCACTTCTAATCCTGCATCAGAACGCAACCAACCTGTCAAGTCTATTGTGTCTGGGTTGTAAATATAATATTCTTCAACACCAAAACGGTTATAAAACTGAAGTTTTTTTGCCATCTCCTTCAGTGTGTTTCCCGGAGAAAGAATCTCAAACACAACTTGGGGAGGGATGTTGTCTTCTTTCCACTGTTGGTAGGAACCGCGATCGCCTTTCGGTCTACCAAATGCAACCATAGCATCAGGAGCTTGACGAGTTTTGTTGTCTTTTTCGACGGGATACCATAGCAAGTCGCCAGCCACAAACACATTGGGGTCGTTGGCAAAGAGGATTTCTAAGTTTTCCTTAATTACCACAATCCATTTAAATTGTTTCGTGTTGTCTGACATTGGATTACCGTCGTTTTCAGGGTAGACGATCTCGGTTTCGGTGGGAGTTGCCAGTTGCGGTATCATAAGCCGACCTTTCTAGTGCGATCGTATTTATTAATTGTATCGCTAACTAAACTAAGAGATAGTTTTGAACACTTAAAGAAACCCGGTTTTTCTAAAAAACCGGGTTTCTTGCCTTAGCATTAGATTCAGTAGAGTGCGCCAAATTCCAAAATTTTAGAGATCGTCATTAATTTTGGCTAATGACAGATTTTAACAACGATGATTAAATTACCCTATCTTGGTGACAACAGATGTAAACAAAGAGCGATCGTGGAATTGTTCGCTATCTTTCGGATCGAGAACAAAATCTACTTTAGAACCAGGGTTAACTGTTGTATTGAAATTGTAATTAACTCCAACATCATCGTTGTAAACAATCTCCTGCGACCAAACTTGAACACCATCGACATAAATACGTCCAACAATACCATTTCCGCCAGCCGTACTTATTTTCTTCAGCGTGCCAGATAGGTTAATTGTACCGCCAACTTCGCTAATCCAACGACGAGTCGCCCATTGTTCGTTGCTAGTCCGAGTTGAAGGTGCTAATCCACTCGGATGGATGTCAGTCGGGCCGACAAATGTCCAATAGGTCGAGTTATAATAATTTGTCCCATTGACAATCCATCCAAAAGAAGGATCGGGATCGGCCACAGTAAATTGTTTGAAGTCTTGACTGGTTAAATTGCCATCGTAATAACCGTAGTACCAATTGTTTTGACCTTGGGTAAACGAGAAGTCTTGTACTGAGTCAGCAACAATCGAATTAGCAACAACTGTAAAGCTGCCTTCTGTTGCAAATGCCGAACCCGCAAACGCACTATCAATTGCCTGAACACTCCAGTAATATGTACCTGGTTTCAAATTATTCAAAGTCCAGTCTGTGTTTTGATTGACATTCCCCATTTGAACAACTTTGCGCGTACCATTGACACCAGCCATCGGGGACATAATATCTGAACCACTAGGCGTTATTCCTACTCGTAGGTTGTAGGTTAGGGCGTTTGGCGGTGTTTGAGCATCGGTGGCTGGGTTCCAGTTGAAGGCGACAGAAGTGCCATTAACTGAAGCTTTAAGACCTGTTGGCATTGCGGGAAGATTATTAAAACTCACACTATTATTTCGGTATATTTTGGCTACTCGATTAGCTGAGCTATCACGTCCCGTCAAGAGAATATCTAAGTCGCCATCTTTGTCATAATCACCCCATGCAGCAGCTTGGTTACGGCTGTTGTAAACAGTTGCCAAAGGGACATCAATGTCGATAAAGCTACCACCATTATTCTGGTAAACTTTAGCGCTGTAAGTTCCTGTCAAAAGGATATCTAGGTCACCATCATTGTCATAATCTCCCCAAGCGGCAGAATTATTCCAACCGCTTGCCAATGATGCAGAAATATCAGTGAAACTACCACTGTCATTTCGGTATATTTTGGAAACTTCAGATGAGCCACTCCAGCCAGTCATCAGAATATCAAGGTCACCGTCGTTGTCATAATCTCCCCAAGCCAGGGAGCCGTCTGTCACACCTGGCAGATTAGTGCCAATTTCAGTGAAACTGCCACCTTGATTGCGGTAAATTTTTGAGACAATATCACCTGAACTAGCTAACCCCCCCAGTAAAATATCCAAATCGCCGTCATTATCATAATCACCCCAAGCTACTGCACTCGCCCTAACACCAATCAGAGGAGCGTTGATGTCAATAAAACTACCCTTGTCATTGCGATAAATTTTGGAAAAACGACCTGAATCATTGGAACCAGTTAAGAGAATATCTAGATCTCCATCATTATCATAATCACCCCAACTTGCAGTACTAGATCCGACATTTAATAGAGGTGCATTGATATCAATGAAGCTGCCGCTATCATTTCGGTAAACTTTCGAGAAATATTCAGGTGTCCCAACATATCTAGCTCCTGTCAGAAGTATATCGAGATCGCCATCGTTGTCATAATCCCCCCATTTGGCCTGACCCGTTATTACCCCGATAAGAGAGGCATTAATATCCATGAAGCTGCCGCCATCATTGCGATATATCTTAGAAATAATAGATGAGCCGTTCCATCCGGTCATTAAGATATCAAGATCGCCGTCGTTATCATAGTCACCCCAATCTACAGAACCATTTTCTATACCAACTAGGAAAGCGCTAATATCACTAAATAGTTCTGGCGGTGTATCATTATCTGCGATCGCCACCCGATCGCTGCGCTGTGTTCCTACACTATAAGCACTGCTATTAATTAAATTGATAACTACAGCCTCATTTCCTTCAGATATCGCATCCTCAAGAGGAGTGATGGGAATGGTAACTTTCGATTCGCCAGCAGAAATCCGAATATTTCCATTTGGCGCAGTATAATCTACACCGTTGATAGCATTACCTACAAGAGAATAATTCACTATCAAATCGTTTTTTATATTCCCTGTTCTAGTAATCGTAAACTCACCTGAATCGCCTCCTTCCGCAGCATTCGGATCTGTCACAGTCACATTTAAGGTTGGTTTAGTTCCGTAAATATTCAACTTCCAACTATTCCATTCCCCCTCAAACTCATTTCCTTTTTCATCAAAAACTTGTAACTTCCACTCGCCTTTAGAAGATTCTCCCCAATGACGCACTGATGTAAACGTCCACCATTTTTCGTCATATTTCAGTGAAGCCAAATCGTTGGAAATGGATTTAGCTAATTCCGACGTAGTGCCATCTGGAGCAGTGAGGACTACTTTCAAATCAGTCCAATTTGTATGCTCGACATCCAACATCACTTCAACTTTTTCTATAGTGATGTCTCGCTCAACTTTAGTTGTCGAACTATCTGCCTTTCCATTACCATTTGGAATTTCTTCATTGACGTTTTGCGTGCCGGATAGAATTACCGTTTCTCTCTCTACAGGTGTCCAACTCGCAGCCATTGCTACTGCTTTATCTACATCTATTACTCCAAAACCATACTTGTGATTAAACCAATATCCGGCTTGATTTTTCGTCCAACCGTTGCCTGCTTGAATCTTACCTGAAGCATCGCGAACTACATCAGTAGGTTGAGCGGTTTTGACCAAAATATGCTGTACATCGCGAGAGGTTAAATTAGGATTGGCTTCTAACATTAAAGCGATCGCACCCGACACTAAAGGTGCAGCGGCTGAAGTTCCGGTAAAGTCGTCTGCGTAGCCGTGCGAGGTGGTAATTGAGGTTGTATAAACACCAGCACCATCGGATTCGTCATCCTTTTTACCGTTGCCAGAAGGGGCTGAAACTAAAATGGAGGCTCCAGGGGTACTGTAGGATGCGTGAACGCCCGTGTTGTCGATCGCAGCAACAGCGATCGCATGACGAGAATTAGCAAAGGAATTGTAGTTAACATTTCCACCCCACATTCCTTCATTTCCAGCCGCAAAAACATAGCTATTCCCCAATCCGCTTCGTCCAGATTTTGCCCCATCTTCCAGCGCATCTAAAGCGAGAGGTTGTCGGTGCATATATTTCAATGCCCAACTATTATTGAAGATGTCGATACCCTGATTGCGAATTCGATCGAACAATGCGTTGGCTATTAATTCACCTTTCGATTTATAAGTGCCTATAAATGGATCGATATTACCAATCAACCGCAGTCCGGCTAATCGAGCTTCAGGAGCTACGCCGACAATTCCGCTAGCATTTTCACTGGCAACTGCCACCCCCGCTACTGCCGTTCCGTGCGGATTCAGAGTTTGTAATTGAAGCGACCAACTGTTGAAAATTTCTTTACTGAGTCGGTACATCTTATAGTAGTTGTAAATATCAGGATTCGGATTATCGATGACTAATTTCCAATCGCCTCCTGCATAAGAACCAGTCAATTTGTCTCTGTTGAATGCCACCGTTCCATCTTCTTGGATTTTCAGTTCGACTTTTTGTTCAAATAGCAAATCCTCTTTTCCAGGCCACCAGGAGGGAGACTTACTGTTAAACCAACTTCCGGGATCGAAAGCAGATTCTTTAGGACTGTACAAAAATATTTTTAAATCAGTGAGACTAGGTAGATCGGGAGACAAAAATTCCTTCAGGTTGAAACTAACATTTACATCCGTTACCATACCTGTTAAATTAACAGGCTGTTTAAATGTAATATCTAATCTCTGAACAACCGGATCTGAAGTATATCCGCTATCTGTAACACCTTGGTTCGTTTGGGTAAAAGTTTTGTTCGAGCTTGGTGTCGGATCGGCATCGCCATCGCTAAAATCCCAACTGAGCAAGGGATTATAACGAGCTTGCAATTCTTTGTGTTGGTATGCTATTCCGTCATCAACAACAGCAATGGTTGTGTTCCTTCCTCGCACGGAATTCCAAGCATCAGGAACTTTTGTTTGTCGCAAATTCCACTGTTCGGAAAAGAGAGGATCTTGGGGTTGATACAGCAATTTTAGTTCCACTGGAGCTTGCGGATAAGCTAATTCCACTCCGCTGATTCCTCCTAAGTTGTTGAGCACATCTTGTGCAACGCTTCCTTCAGCAAATTTCCAAATATAAGTATTGGGAATATGTCCGGTAGCACCCAAATCTTCCGCTCCCGCAATTTCGGCTAGTTCAGCAGAAGAATTACCCGGAGTTAGCCAAACTACCCATTCTCGCGTTGCAGCTAATTCCTCTGGCGTATAATTTCCCAAATCTGCCGCTTCTGCTATGGCTAACCGCACGTCATCCGATAACCCATCTCCCCCCGGATCGCTAATTAGAGCAAAATTCTCGAAAGCTTCATTACTGAAATTTCCCTCTTTATCTTGGGCAATTCCCCGCAACTGATATTGACCTGGTGCTAATTCATTCAAATCGTAATTGTAATCGAATCTCGCCCGACCTTTACTATCAGTTGTAAATTGCGTAACGTCGGGAATATCGAAGAATATACCGTCAGAACGTTTTAACTGAAAATCTATTTTTTCTAAGTCGTTTGTTCCGTCTGCATCGAAAACTCTAGCACCGCTGAAACTAATTGTCTCTTTATTAGTATAGAGAGGCAAAATACTAAATCGCAGATCTTCAGGTGCTTGATTCAGCAGAGGAATGACCTTAAACTCAGCAGTGTCTTCATCTGTTGCGCCGAAGTCATCGTATGCTTTGGCTTCAATTCGATAATTTCCAATCTCTAACCGATCGAAAGAAATATTAAAAGTTCCCCAGTTGTCTGCAAGCATACCATCATCCACGAGTCCGACAGTATAATTGCCCAATTTAACGTTATCTTTGTACAAGTCTAAACTTATTTTGTCCAGGTCAATCTCACCATTTTCATCGTATACTTTGGCATTCGTAAAAGTGACTGTTTGATCGACTGTATAAGATGGCAATAAATTCAATTGCAATTGTTTCGGTGGTAAATTGGTTATTGGTGGTGGTGTGGTGGGTTGACCGACGACGGAAAAGATTCGGCTCGTTTCATCTTTTGCGCCGAATTTATCATAAGCGATCGCCTCTAACCGATAATTCCCTTCTAGTAAATTACTCCAAGAATAATTAAAAGTTCCCCAACCGTCTCCACCTTTACTATCATCCACAATATTGACAGTAATTTCCTGTGGAATGTTATCGTTATCTTTGTACAAATTTAACTTCACATTTTTCAGGTCACTCTCGCCATTTTGATCGTAAACTTTAGCATCGTTAATGCTGACTGTTTGACCGATCGTGTAAGATGGTAATAAGTTAAATTGCAATTGTTCTGGCGGTGAGTTTGGTTCTGGATCGACAGTTTTACTTTGAACGGTAATGTTATGAATTACCACATTGCTAACGTCACCAGCTTTGTCATAAGTTACGCCTTTGATCTGGTAACTCCCAGCTTCGGATATTGTTAAATCTTTGCTGAAATTAGCCAAGTTATTATTTCCACCACCAGCGTTGAAACTGGTGATATTATCTCCGATATCTGGCCAATCACCATTGTCTTTTTTCAAAAACAGATCTACTTTAGCTAAGTCATCAATTCCATCGCCATCATAAACTTGACCACCCGTAATAATTATTGTTTCGCCAACATCGTAAGTATCTTTTAAAAGGCTAAATTGCAAGTCTTTGGGAGCGGCATTAATCCGAAAATCCCGAACTATTTCTTCACTTTGATGCTCGAATTTATCAAATGCGATCGCCTTAATTTGATAAGCACCAGCCAGCAAATTATCTATCGAGTAATTAAAGCTAGCCAAATTCTCATTAAAGGTAAAAGTTTCGGCATCTTTGATATCAACCCATTCAACTTCATTCTGCTTTTTCACCCAGAAATCTATTTTCATTAGATCTCCGTTTTCGTCGTAAACTGTAGCATCGGTAAGGTTGACTATTTCACCTGCTTTATAAAGCGATTTTGTCGTGAATTGCGATTTTGTCGTGAATTGCAAAGACTTAGGAGCAGTGTTAATGTAATCTCGTAATTCGTCGCCAATTTTTTCCGATCGCCAATCCTTACCTGGGTCAATTACCTCATCCAAATTAACTGCTTTTCCCGTCGCACCAGTTACCCGAAAAACTAAATCGTTATAATCTTTATCCGATCCGCTATCAACCCTCTTATCCTCCATCACGAAAGTTTTGCCATCACCAATTACATCGGCAATTTGACCGACATGGAACGCCTCATTCGGGTTAGCAGTTACCAAAGAAAATAACGGACGTTTTGCTCCACCAATATTGGGATTATTAAATACTTCTTGTACTCTACCATTAGGGACAAGCATGAAACCAAATTTATCCCCAGGTTTCATCGCAAATGTCTTAATATTTTTATATTCACCACTGTTTTGGTTATCGCCCCAAGGAAAAGTGGGGCTGAACTTGGCTCCTTCCGTAGAATCTGTTATGGCGACATAACCTTCTGTCGAGTTACTTAATACCCGCCGAGAAGTTTCTTTGATAAATGCTTCCGAACCTGGTGCAAATCCCTCCATTCCCGTCAAACTGAAAATCCCCAATTCACCTTGGTATCCGCCACCGTCAATTAAGTAATCAACTCCCACTTGTCCGGTTTGTCCTACGGTGAAAAATCCCGATTCTACCTCCAAGCGGGTGAGGGGGTCAAGGTTCAGGGTATACTTGGTATCGCCACCCGCTTGCGAAAGCTCAAAAGAATACCCCCCTACTGCCAAATCCGACAGGTTAATCGCTTCTAAATTGGCGGGGTTAACTGAGCCACCTCGCAGCGTCATTCCCTCACCGTTTTTGAGTTGCCAGTCTACAGTCGTGCTGATGTCAGTGAGCGATAACTTTAAACTGTTACTATCGCCAATTGTAAAGTTATACCTGTCAGATGGATAGGCAACGCTAAGAGCATCTGTTGTGTTGTAAGAGGTATTCAGTAAACCGAGATCGAAAGTGGACATTTGCTGGCTCCAAAAGCTTGTTCAACCGATTCTGTTTTAGTCAGATGAGTGCGACACCCATAAAAGTCTCATCAGCTGGCGTTGCTGCCGTCAGGGCATTTACACACTGATACTATTAGGACATCCTGACTATATATATGCGCTAGGGTCTTATGATTTTGCTCCAATTTTGCGAGCTAGATAACCAACAACCCCACACAACAAGGTTTTTAAGCTATTGAACCAGTTTATAGATGCCCTTAACCCTGACAGTGAAATGCCAATCAGAGACTCGCTATCGTCTTCTTATACCTAGATTTAAGTAATAGGCACAAAAAGATTATCTTAATATAGGAAACGAATACAGCCGTGAATATACGTAGTTACTACCAGCTTCAAATAATCTTTAAAAAAACCACCTTTAATATAAAGTTATGATGAAGTGTCCAGCCCCTACGGATCTTTCTAAAGCGCCGGTCAAGTAATAAGCTGTTCCGCATCTAAATTGTATTTTTTGGGCGGGCGGGACGCCTTGCCCCTTGCCCCCTCCCCACAAGAATTTCATCAAACTTGACTTAAAAATTTAAATGCGCCTCAGCTTATCATGTCCTTACGCATCGATTGCTTAAAAAAATCGCTTTCTTATCTGCGTTTATCTGCGTTTATCTGTCTACCCTACGGGAAGGCTAATTCGCTACCCTTGAATCGCTTCGCTAACGCCTACATCTGCGGTAAAAATTTAACCCACGATGACAACAGACAATTTCCCGTATCACTCTTACACTACCGATGCAACCGGACACGATATAATGCCAGAAACCGGGTTTCTTACCGCCCACAAAGAATACTTGACCGGCGCTCTAGAGTGGGTCTTTTGTCTAAACTATAAAATGCTACTATTAATTGCCATTTCCACGCAAAAAATAATTTATTTGCCACTCTCCATTAGAGCGAATAAAACTGACTCGATAATCTCTTGGTTCATGATAAACAAAGCGGTTCTGAACCCATCCTTTCTTACCATTTTTTAGCACAACAGGCGTCCAACCATCAGGAGAATTTGCCTCTTCTTGCAACCGCTGTGGCAGTTTATTGAAAATTTCGGCATCAAATTTTACGAGTTCTTTAGAAAGCACGGTCACTATAGAAGCACCAGTACCTGGTTCAGAACGAACATTAACACTTTCTCCTAAAATTCCCATTTGTTCTTGCCAACCAAAATCATAAATTGGTTTGCCGGAAGTAATTGGACAAACCCATATATCGGAACCAAGTTCTTGTTCGGGAAGTTGTGTATCTGGTTCGATTGTACAGCCTGTGCTAATTGCTTTTTCCATGTATTGCCAGAAAAGAGATTGCGTGTCGTCGATATTATAAGCATCCAGATTAATTGACCCGTCAAAACTAAATCTGGTTTTGGTAGTGACAATGTTGCGAATAAAATTAGCATCGCGCCGTTTAGTTGCATCCAAAAGACGTAATCGGAATTGCGAAAAGGCATTCGGATTAGGTTCAGGAGATGAATTTGGCTCGGTGGGTGTATTTAATTCTAAATCGGAAGTAGGATTTGGTGGTAACGAATTAGCAGTCGATTCGGGTAATGAACTTTGGTCATTAGGTACAGATTCTCTGTTGTTGAGATAAGAAATAGCTGCTAAAGTCGAACCAGTGATTGCACCCAAGGCTATCAATATAATTATAAAAAACTGTTGGGATTTCATGGCAGTGCCTCTTTGAGCTAAATAGAGGGGTAGTGGGTAGCCCAAACTGACCCCAATGACTAATGACAACTTATCAAAAAAGCTGAAAACCCGCTCTCTCTAGGAAAACGGGTTGTTAGGCAGTAAGCTGGATTGAGGTAAGCTGTTGGGCATCTAAATTGTATTTTTTGGGCGGGCGGGACGCCTTGCCCCTTGCCCCCTCCCCACAAGAATTTCATCAAACTTGACTTAAAAATTTAAATGCTCCTCAGCTTACAATATCTAGATTGGTTGGTTACCGGGTTTCCATTTGATATTGCAGCCGATGCTGGGTTTTTGGTCTTGGGTAATGGGTCGATCGGCTAAAGTTGTATCTAGGGCCGATCGCAAATCTTTCCCCGTAACCGCAATTCCGTTACTTGGGCGACTCTCATCCAACTGACCCCGGTAAACTAATTGCCTGTTAGCATCGAAGAGAAAAAAGTCTGGCGTACAAGCCGCCGTGTATGCCTTGGCAGTCTCTTGGCTCTCATCGTAGCAGAAGGGAAAGGTGAAACCCAACTCAACAGCCATCTCCTTCAGCTTTTCGGGTGCATCGTTGGGGTAATTTACGATATCGTTGGCGCTGATAGCAACTATTCCGACACTTTGTGCTTGATAATCTTTTCCCAGTTGCGCTAATTCTGCCTGAATATGCTTGACAAACGGACAGTGCTGGCAGATAAACATTACCAGTAGCGCTTTCTTATAGCTAAAGGTGGCAAGTGATATCATTTCACCAGATACTGCATCTGGTAGCTGGAAATCGGGTGCTTTTGTTCCCAATGCCAACATGGTGGAAGCGGTTAACGCCATTGCAACAACTGCCTTTTGGAGAGGATTTTCTTTTCACGATATCAGGGGGAGGGTTGCGCTGCAATCGGAAACGATCGCATTCTCACTTCAACAGCCAGCGTCTGGGTAGGTTAACCTGGAGCAGGTGGCACCAGGATTATCAATCCAAAAACCCATTAATATTGATATGACGTCTGTTTATTGCAGTAAAGGACACGAAAACACTGGCAGCAATCTGTTTTGTCAACAGTGCGGCGAAAAGCTGAATCAATCTGCCGCTAAGGGTATTTATGGAGGAGTGCTGCTGGGCGATCGCTACCGCATTGTACGCGAACTCGGACATGGTGGTTTCGGACGCACCTATCTGGCGAAAGATAGCAACCGTTTCGAGGAAGTTTGCGTCCTCAAGGAATTTGCCCCCCAGGTTCGCGGTACTTACGCACTGCAAAAAGCTTCAGAACTGTTTGAACGGGAAGCTGGCGTCCTCTACAAGCTGCAACATCCGCAAATCCCACGTTTTCGAGAACTGTTCCGCGTCAAGGTGGAGGAAGAAGGACACCTGTTTTTGGTGCAAGACTACGTGGAAGGGGAAACTTACCGCGCTTTGTTAGATGCCCGAAAACGTCAAGGACTGCGATTTAATGAGGCAGAAGTCACTCAGCTAATGGTGCAAATTCTGCCGGTGTTGGAGTATATCCACTCCATAGGTGTAATTCACCGCGATATTTCCCCAGATAATCTGATGTTGCGGAATTCTGACTTGCTACCCATACTGATTGACTTTGGCGGCGTTAAGCAAGTGGCAGCTAATGCAGAATCTGAATTTACTCAGACGGCATCTGGTGGTACTCCTTCTTTTGCGACTCGGTTAGGCAAAATTGGATATGCGCCAAATGAACAAATGCAAGTTGGGGTGGTTTATCCTCACAGCGATTTGTACGCTTTGGCAGCAACGGTTTTGGTGTTGTTGACTGGTAAGGAACCGCAACAATTAATCGATGCCCACAATATGACTTGGAACTGGCGACAGCAAGTTAATCTGAGTTCCAGTTTCGGTGCAATATTAGATAAAATGTTGGCTAATCGACCGGGCGATCGCTACCAATCCGCCCGCGAAGTGCGGCAAGTTCTCTCTCCAGCAACGCCCTACTTTCCTCCTACTCAGCCTTTGGCGGGCGTCCCGCCTACCCCACAAGTGGCAAGTACAGAAGCTACTGTAGCAGTGGCACCGCCCAAACCTGTTGCCACTCCACCAGCTAACCCAGTTACAAGTCCAGTTTCTAGATCGGACGGTCTTTTGGGCAAAGTTGTGCTTATATGTGTGTTGGTTGGGATTGCAGGTGCGATCGGCTGGGTTGTCGGTAGTAAGATATTACCGACAATAGGGAAAAAACCTTCGCCTAATCCAATAGAAAAACCCGTTGTCTCTCCCACTAAAGATCCAGAACCACCTCCACCGCCACAGTTTTCTAAAGCAGAAAGCGATCGCAAGGAAGCTTTGCGTAGGCGTCGCCAGTCTCTTGGCATTGACTACAATTTCTACGTTAACCTCGTAAATCAGTCATTTTGGGACAAAAATCCCAGTCTGCGGGGAAAAAGTCTCAGCGACGATCCAAAAGACGAACAATTGCGGACACAGTGGGATAAAGTAGGTGATGAATGGTTGGGTAAGCTGACGTTTTTGAGTGCGGAGTCTCGCAGTGGTTTGGGAAGTTACACTGCAAGCGATCGCAATCGTTGGAAGGCGCAAGTGAATGACCGAAACCTCAGCAGTCGCGCACTTTACGATTTAGTTGATGGGGAATTCTTTTATCGCTTCCCCGAACAAGAGGGTAAGAAATTTATCGATCGGCCCATCGGTCAAGTTTGGAGTGCGATCGCATTTGATAAAGTCAACGCTGTGGTAAACGGCACCGCTCTACAAAGAATTGTATTTCCTAAAGGTGCAATTGGCGATCGCGTCAGCGGTACACTTAAACCAGGAGAAGGTAAAGCCTACATCGCCGGACTCGCCGCCCTTCAACAGATGAAGGTAAATCTGCAAGCAGACTCGCAAATCCTCTTCTCAGTTTATCCGCCTACGAACGACCAAAAAGCCCTACTCGAAGATTCTACCAAGCGAAATTGGTCGGGAACGCTTCCTTCAAAAGGTTTCTACGAATTTGTAATTGTCTCCAAGGCATCAAAGCCAGTTGATTATCAACTTAACCTCACAGCTGAAAATCCCGCGCCTCCTCCCGAACCTGAACCACCTGCATCACCACCTCCTACGCCTTCTCCTTCACTCACTCCCGAACCGACCACACCCACTCCCGAACCGACCGCGCCGACTCCTTCACCCACCCCCGAACCTACTGAAACACCTACTCCCGAACCTACCGAACCCCCCGAACCCACTCCCGAACCTACCAAGGCATCACCAGACGGAATTTGAATGAGTTAGGGTAGTTGCGTTGGGAATTGCGATCGGCTTTAATTCTTTCATGATAAATTTGCCAAGCGATCTAGAATTTGGCGGCGGTTGCTGCCCTTTTCAACAAATTAAAAGACTAATTTTACAAATCAGTCAATAACCTTGCTTTCCGTAAAATAAACTTTAATACAGCTGAAGGGGCGACAACTATAGCTCAAAAGTAGACTGGATAAGCATTTTAGCCCTTCGACCTCGCTGATAATAAGGTCGTTTATGAGGACTCAAAGACATCAATTGAGCAGTTAGTTCATGGAAAAAAGTAAGAGATTCTACCCAAGAATAGCCGTGAATACCAATATAAAAGTTACTATGTCGGCGCTGAGTCCTACGTTTTTCTTTCACCCGGCCTACATATTTAACTACTCCCTTATTTTTGATTTTCTCTCCAGACATAATTGCACTGGTGTAAGCTAAAGTAATCAATATGATTAAGGCAATTAAGCGGTCACCAGTCACACCTGTTAATTCTAGATTATAGCCACCTTTTTTATAATCTCGGAACATTTCTTCAATGCCAAACCGTTTTTGGTAAGCTGATAAAGCCATTTTTAAATTTGAGAAATTTGTCAAAATAAACCAAGCTTCTTCGGCTGAACGACAGCGATAGTTGTGTTTCCATTTTGCCGCAATATTAGCTTGAACAAACCCTTTACTTTTCGTTAATTTAACGCCTTCTAAGTAAATTGAAATCCCTGGAATTACACCTAAATTCTGTAATTGTACCCAGACCAGATCGGCGCTTTTAATATATTCATTTCGTCGTAACCGTAGGCAAAACCATGTCTGGGCTTGACTTCTTAACCATTGAGCGAGGTCTACAGCACAAAATTCTCTATCCCCTAATACCACTTTTTGATAATTCTTTAATAACGGCAATACTTTAGAGAGTACTGCTATTTGTTTTGAGCTATTTGTATTACCTAATTTAGGCAGAATTTCAAAATAGATAGGGATGGCTCTTTTCTCATAAATTAAACTGACGACTATTAAATTAATTAAACCCCATTGCGTGCGGTCAATCGCGATATATAATACTGAGGTTGATTCAAAATTATTGGTTAACCAATAACTGAACAGTGGCCACCAAATTTTTTCTACTGTTAGGTGTGGTAGCGAGAGAAATCTTTGTAACTTCTTACGGCGACTTTCAAATAGAATTTTCTGGGGAAATTGACCGGCCAATTCTTCTAATTTTACGCTTCGATACTGTTGTAACATGACAACCAACATAGATAAAATTAAAAACTCGGCTCTTTTTAGTTGCGTTTCTAGGTATTGGGTGTAAAATTTAGGTAGTAAATTCATTTTTTTCAATTGGGTAGGTCTTCTTGAGAATAGCATCCCGATTTTTTTTTGACAACAATGGGTCAACCCCGCACGCAGTAAGGGGTTGACCCATTGTTGTCACCCCTCCAGGTCAAATTGCCGAAGCAGATCGGTTTCTTGATAAACTTCCTGAAAAATACTTGACAGTATTAGGAGAATTTGGTACTAACTTATCAGGTGGTCAGCGGCAAAGATTAGCAATTGCCAGAGCCATTGCCAACGATCCATCTGTTCTTATTTTAGATGAATCTACTGCCGGATTAGACCCTATTAGTGAAGCCAAACTCTTAGATAAACTATTAGAATCGCGTCAAGGAAAAACAACAATTCTCATTAGTCATCGTCCCAGCGTAAATCAGAGAGCAAATGATATTATTTATATGGAAGAAGGGCAATTGAAATTACAAGGAAGCTTAGATGATGTCTTAAAAATTGAGGGTGAACATTTAAAATTTTTCACTTTGTCATTATCTTAATCCATAACTTCAGTATCTTTGGCTCGCCGCCTCTGCTGCCACCCGAACATTATCCTACACGGCGTTGGTGTCAGCGAATCGGTGATTCGTTCGCCATTGAATAAGCCATAAAAAGAATATTTTGGCGTTCTTCGGCTAAAAAACTAACTGTGTAAATCATCCCATCCTGTTGCCACATTACCGATGAAAAGGTATTGGGCGGACTTTGCTTTTTTCCCTCTAGCAGATATCCTTTAATTCCTCTTGCCAAGGTGATGGCTTGCGCTGCGGCTTGGTGTTGTATAAATTCTCGCTGCGCGTTGGCGGAACTTTGGCTAGCTACCGAAAAGCTGCCTACCAAACAGGGAAAGCCACCAGAATCGCAACTAAACAAGCCAACAGTTAATCCCGCTGGAGTTGTGGAAGGAAAAACGCGCACAGTCAGTTCGCTGATGAAATCTTCGTCAGCGGGACCACCGAGAAGAATTCGAGATGGCAAGCGCATTTTCCAACCCGGTGGGACGCTATTGCCGATCGCATTTAAGTAAGGGGTAAAAATTTCGGCTGGAACGGCGGAAGCTTTAACTGGAATGCCGATCGCAGCTAGGATGATTGGTAATGCTAAGAATTTGCGCCAGAACATTTGATATAAAAACCCTGCTAAGTAGGTAGGCATAATTAAACGTAAAACTCCTGGCCCTTAGAAACCCGGTTTCTCCAAGAAACCGGGTTTCTGGGAGTTCAGTTTATTTACGCCCACCTACTTATTCTATATAATATCAATCATTATCGCCTAAACGTTTATTTCTATAGAGGTAATCGTATTTAGATAATTTCTCAACGCAGTCATATAAATTTGATATGTACGCTTCTATTTCTTCTAGGGCTTGGTCATCTAAACACTCTATTAATATATAATTGGGTTGATATTTGTTGAAATCCAAACCTTTTAATACATTTAGTTCAAAACCTTCCACATCTAGAGAAAAGAAATCTATCTCTGTAACTTTTACTTCATCTAGTAGATCTGTCAGCGTTCTAGCTGGCACTTCAACTACATAAGGTGTGATGTCATAATATTTTTTCGCCATTTCTAAATGACCCGCTTCTGACTGGGAAGATTTAAAAGACCCTTTGACTAAGGACATGAGGTTTCCGTAGTTCATTTCCACGGTAGCCGATGAATAGTCAGAAGACACCAAAGCACAATTAAAAACTTTTGATTTGGGACGTTCTTTTACGCACTCTCGATAAAGTTCGGGAATGGGTTCAATTAAAATTCCCGTCCAATTTTTAAAGCGTTCCAAATAATAAGTGTTGCTTTCCGAAAAACCATCATTAGCCCCAACTTCGATAAAAAAACCTTGAGTTGGGAGATATTTTGCTAATTTTAGATCGAGTTCGCCTTTCCCAGCTTTAGAATAGCGATCGCTTCCCAAAAATTCATAGAAGCGACGGCGCGATCGTTTCAGCGATTTCTTCAATCTTGAAACTTGGAACATAGCCTCACATCCTGAACATCCTCAGCATTACTCAATCAATCCGATTTAGCGATCGCCGCACCCGTCTCAATCGTTTTTTGCGAATATCGTCGTCTAACTTAGCAATGACTTCTTCGAGTTGTAAACCCACTTCTTCCATTTCCAGACGAGCGCGACGCAAATTGTCTAGTAGTCGTTTATCTACTTCTTTGCTTGGCATATACGGCTGGTCATTCATGGTAGCCTCCATTCAGTCTTAATTTCTTGGATACTGCGTTCTAGAGCTGGAATTCTTTCTTGAGTATTCACAACAACACGATTCACTAGCTCTAGGATATCAGGAAAAACGTTAAGTTGGGCATTAGCGATCCGGATTTGGATGCTAGAAAACTGCGAAAATCGTTCTATTCCTTGTTCGGCAACACTCTGAAGTTCATCCAGGTAGGAAATAGTTCTATCCGTTTCGCCAAAACGTTCTAAAACAATAAACTCCGCTGCTTTGGCTCGATCGGCAATATCCAATAACTGCCGCTTCAAACTCCATATCGTTTCATTTAGTTCATCCGGTAATTTGGCCATATTGGGAAACTAAAAATGGTTTCTTCACAATCCGCTTCAAGAATTGCCATAGTTGGGGTACTTCAGGCAGTCATTCAGCTTGATTTTCTTATATCAAATTTGGAGTGGGGATTGCCCACCCCAAAACTAACCGAAATTAAGCTTCATCCAGCGCTGCAATACCCGGTAACACCTTACCTTCAAGCAACTCCAGACTAGCACCGCCGCCTGTGGAAATGTGGCTCATTTGTTCCGCCACACCCACTTTTTCCACAGCAGCAACAGAGTCGCCGCCGCCGATGATGGTATCAGTGCCGTTCTTGGTAAGATCGGCGAGAGTGCGTGCGATCGCTTCCGTACCAGCCGCAAACTTATCAAACTCAAACACACCCATCGGCCCATTCCACAGAACCGACTTGCAATCAGCCAGCGCTGACTGGAAAGTTTTCACCGAATCGGGGCCAATATCCAAACCCATCCAACCATCGGGAATATTTTCCACGCTGACAATTTGAGATTCAGCATCAGCAGCAAACTTATCCGCAACCACCACATCCGTAGGTAACAGCAACTGCACGCCCCGCTCTTTCGCCTTAGCTTCCAGAGTCTTCGCCAGTTCCAGTTTATCTTCTTCCACCAGCGACTTACCCACGTTGAGGCCGCGAGCCTTGTAGAAAGTGAAGATCATACCGCCACCGATGATCAACTTATCGCACTTATCCAATAGCGTTTCGATCACACCAATCTTACTAGAAACCTTAGAGCCACCGATAATTGCAGCTAGAGGACGCTTGGGATTTTCGATCGCATTTTGCAGATATTGCAATTCCTTCTCAATCAAATACCCAGCCACAGAAGGACTAAGATACTTGGTTACGCCTTCCGTAGAAGCATGAGCGCGGTGAGCAGTCCCAAAAGCATCATTGACATACAAATCTGCATTTGCAGCCAATTTTTTCGCGAATTCCGGGTCATTCTTCTCCTCTTCCGGGTGGAAGCGGACATTTTCCAGCAACAGCACTTGACCGTTTTGCATCGCCCCTACTTTAGCAGCAGCCTCATCGCCGATGCAGTCATCAGTTTTGACAACTTCCTGACCCAGCAACTCCGAGAGGCGTTTGGCAACAGGCGTCAGGCGATATTTCTCATCCACACCCTTGGGACGCCCGAAGTGGCTGCACAGAATTACTTTAGCTCCCTTACCAGTCAAATCGTTAATTGTGGGCAAAGCAGCCCGAATGCGAGTATCATCCGTAATGTTGCCTGCGTCATCCAGCGGTACGTTAAAGTCCGCCCGAACCAAGACCCGTTTTCCAGCTAAGTCTGACGACGACAAATTTGCTACAGTTTTTTTGGACACCGAAAAAACCTCCTAATCACTTTGTTTCACAGAATCTGCGTGCCACCGGTCGTCCGTTCTCTCTACGCAGTCCACATTTTACAGGAGTCAGGGATCAGCAGGTAGGTGCAATGTTCAATACAGTTTTGTTCCCCGTCGATCAAAGTCGAGAAGCCCGCGAAGCGGCGGATGTAGTTGTTGAGGTCGTGAAAAAGTACGGCAGTCGCTTGATCTTGCTGTCCGTTCTAGAACCACCGCCAGACGAGGGGGCCTCTGCCCACCCGGATGCGATGACCTCCCCAGACGCCGTAGCACAACTGCTCAAAACGGCCCAGTCCCTGTTTGCTGAGCAAGGAATTCAAGCCGAAGCCCTCGAACGCGAAGGCAATCCTGCTTTCACTATCTGCGATGTCGCTGACGAAATAGAAGCCGATTTAATCGTGATGGGTTGCCGAGGACTGGGTTTGACCGAAGATGGAGTTGCCGAAAGCGTGACTAATCGCGTAATTAACCTGTCTCCATGCCCAGTGTTGATTGTGCCTTAGTTTATCTTTAGATACTGAGGGGAATATAAAACGACATGGTACGTCTGAGTTTTAACGGGTCTTTCGGAGTTATTATGCTAATGTTCAATTTGAACACTTTTGTTGGGACACGGCATCATAAATATATCGGTTTTATGAAAAATTTAATTATGCCGTGTCCCAACAGCATAATTGACACGAAAGAACCCTCCTTCGACACCAAGTTTGTCACCTTAGTATCCGATTAGCAAGAGGTTAAAAAAAACTATTAAATTCAATCTATTCACACAAGTAGTATTGCGCGAAGACATCCCTAAGTACGATCTGAAAAAAGGTGATGTGGCGACTATTGTTGAGCATTACCCCATGCCAGAAGATCAAGAAGAAGGTTACAGCTTGGAAGGTTTTAACGTTGAAACAATCACTGTAGAGGTAGCTGAATCGAAGATTGAACGAGTAAAGATTTTCTGTTTCCCCCCCCTAAGTAATAACTAATGACTTCTCCTCCAATTCAATGGTATCCCGGACACATTGCCAAAGCTGAAAAGGCACTAAAAGAACAGCTGAAATTGGTGGATGTGGTGCTGGAAGTGCGGGATGCCCGCATTCCCCTGGTAACCCAGCATCCCCTAGTTTCCCAGTGGACTGGTAGCAAGATGAGGGTATTGGTTCTCAACCGCGTCGATATGATTCCTCCTCAAGTGCGGCAATTGTGGATTGATTGGTTTAGAAGGGAAGGGGAAACCCCATATTTTACGGATGCACAACACGGTAAGGGGACGGCTGCTGTGACGCTGGCGGCGCAGGCGGCTGGGTTAGGGGTGAATCAAAGAAGGTCCGATCGCGGTATGCTTCCCCGTCCAGTCCGTGCAGTTGCGATCGGCTTTCCCAATGTAGGCAAGTCAGCCCTGATTAATCGCTTGTTGGGGAAAAGGGTGGTGGAAAGTGCCCGTCGTGCGGGTGTGACGAAGCAATTGCGTTGGGTGAGAATTTCTGAAGAGATTGAATTATTGGATGCACCTGGGGTGATTCCCGCTAAGTTGGACGATCGGGACGCGGCGATTAAGTTAGCTATTTGCGATGATATCGGTGAGGCTTCTTACAACAATCAGCAAATAGCCGCTGAGTTTGTGGAGTTGCTGACATATCTGGAAGCTACAGCCGGGAATTTCTTACCGAAATCTCCTTTGCGATCGCGTTATGGATTAGACGCTACAAATGTAACTGGTGAGGATTATTTGTTGACTTTAGCTAACGAAAAACATCAAGGTGATACGGAACGTGCTGCACGGCAACTGTTGAATGATTTTCGCAAAGGTTTGTTGGGTTCGATTCCATTAGAGTTGCCGCCAAACTAAATAGTCTATATGATGAAAGCAAACTTTGCGTTGTAAGTCAATATCTAGATAAAAAAATATACACTGTATCGACGATTCCCGTACAGTGGGTTTTGCTATAGCCACCCCGCGCCATCAATAGACATCTCCAAAAATTAAAGGTGCATTACCTAGAACCCTTGTAGAGACGTTGCATGCAACGTCTCTACATTCTTTTTTGGAGAGATCTAATAGACTGGGGATGATTATAGCGTCCAAGCGATCGGATGAGGTACAGTGCTTTTTCTCCCACTCCCCCACTCTCCCACTCCCCCACTCTCCCACTCCCCCACTCTCCCACTCCCCCACTCCCCCTGAATTACGATGAAAGGAGGTTTTGGCCTGTTTCTTCTTTGGAACCATGTTTTGGCTACCAATTTTACGCTCGCTGTGGTTATGGTGGTACTAAGTAGACGCTCAAGCCACTAAAACGCGCGATCGCCTACCACGGGCCAATTGATTAAATATCGTCAGGGCTTCTATTCAAAATATTTTGACCATCAAGACAGTTAAGGTGGAATTAATGGTTGAGCTTAAACTGCACCTATACATTGAACAACATATAGAAAAAACAGTCACAGTTAATAGGGATACCTTTACTCTAGGTCGTTCCCTAGACTGCGATTGGCACTTGCCTTACTTTGGTATTTCTCGATACCACGCCCGCCTTTTTAAATCATCTGACGGAGTGTGGTTCGTTGAAGATATGGGTAGCAAAAACGGTACGGTAGTGAATGGAAAATTTGCTACATCTCCTCAAATATTGAATCACGGCGACGTAATTCAACTAGGGAGTATTTATCTGAGCGCACTCTTTGGAGACGACTCCCTTCAAACAAACAATAACACGGATATGGAAACCCAGGTTGTAGGAATGACCATTTTTCGTAATGTTCAAGACTTACAACAACACTGGATACAAGCTGATGATGAAGATGACGAATTTAGCCGCCCAGTCATAGCCATTTCTCGTCTCAAAGACCTCTTAGATATAGCCAAAGGTCTTAATTCGGCTGAATCTATAGAGGCTATTTTCCAAGCTGCACAGACAGTCGTTTTTCGTTACCTTAAAGGTATTGAGCGTTTAGCTTTGTTAATAGATATTAATGGTTGTGGGAAGCTTGAATTGCTCAATGGTGCCGCCAGAGACATTTACGAACATCAAAATTTGATGGCTGATGTAAATTGGATTAGCCGCAGTGTTTGTCAAAAAGTATTTGCCGAGAAGGTGGCGATTCAAACGGCTGATGCCCAGCAAGACGAACGATTTGATAGCGAACAGAGTATTATAGACAAAGGCATTCATAGCATCATGGCCGTTCCTCTCTGGGATGAAAATCAGGTTGTGGGCGTTCTTTATGCCGATGGTCACATTTCTTTTGGCAATTCTTTTAAAGATTCGATTCAAGAAAGTGAAGAAGATATCAGCTTTTTTTCGACGTTAGCAAACCTACTGGCTTCCAGCGTGCAACGTTGGCTCCTCACACGCAAACTCAGAAACGAAGAAACAATTCGGCACAGACTAGAGCGCTATCACTCTCCTGCTGTAGTGCAACAGATGATGATGGGAGGAACTTTGGCAGATGGTCGTCTATCTCCTAAAGAAAGTGAAATCAGTATTCTATTTGCTGATATTGTTGGCTTCACCGCTCTTTCAGAACGTTTAACTCCCGGCCAAATTGCGGAATTACTTAATAGTTTTTTCGAGGAGATGTTGCAGGAAATTTTTGCCGCAGGTGGAACGCTCGATAAGTTTATTGGGGATTGTATTATGGCTTTTTTTGGGGCACCCGAACCTCAGCCAGATCATGCGGAGCGAGCTTTTGTTGCTGCCAAAGGAATGCTCGATCGCCTAGATAATCTCAATGCCAATAAACTATTGAGCGAACCGCTGCAATTGCGGATTGCTATCAACAGCGGTAAAGCTGTGGTTGGAGATGTAGGCAGTTCTCAAAGGGTTGATTATACGGTATTAGGCCCGACTATTAATTTGGCATCCCGCATGGAAGCAATTTGTCCAGTCGGTAAATGTGTGGTGAGCGAAACAACTTATAATTTGCTGCGACCGTCCCAACGCATAGGTTTAGATGATATGGGAGAATACCGTTTTAAAGGTATTGAGCGACCCATCCGAGTTTACTACACCCATAGAACCAGCATTTTCAACATTCACGAGTAATATCTTTATAAGAATTTTAGATTTGAGAATTTAGATTTCAAATTTGTTTTACAGCCCTTGTCAGGTGAGTGAGGTACACAGAAACCCGGTTTCTCGAAGAAACCGGGTTTCTGGGCTACAGTTCATCAATTTTAAATCTAAAATCTGAAATTTCCCCCACTTCATCTTGGATATGTAAAACTTTTCCCGCTGAAGATGCAGACACTTTCGTATTAACGCTCAGGCGATAAAAATGATTGAAGCGCGATAAATTTACCCAAGATGGCAAAGTTTCTTGCCGCTTAGAGGAAAAGACTTTTTGGAAGTTGGGATAAGTTTCTCCACTGAGGGGGTTCCTTGTCGGCACAATGCAGCGTTGGCAAGGATTAATCCCCTCCAGCATTACTTCTCCGACTTGAAACCGAACCACCTCTTCGGCATTGGCAAATAGTTGGTCTTCCCAAAATGGTGGGACGCCACCAATCTCGATGTTAGCTCGTAGACGTAGCCGCATCTCATCGACGCTGATTCCGGGAAACCAGGATGCGACTGTTTCCAGGGTGGCGGTGCTGATGACGGTTGGCCCCGACGCAATGGGATCGTCTGGAAAACCCAAAAGCGAGTTCCTAGCCAGTTGGACGGTAAAGCCGAAATAGTCGCTTAACCAAGCTTCTAGTTCGGTAAGTTCTGTTTCTAAATGAAATGTTTGTTTTTCTTCTGTTCCTTGGATTTGCAGGGAGATGGCTTTCGCTGTGGCATCCCATGTCGATCGCAATAAATGAACTTTGGCGTTGCGCTTGCCATTCACAAATCGACCTTGTGCGTCAAATATAGCAAATTCGCGATCGCCCTCTAGAGCGCCACTAGCTAGAACGGTTGCCTGAGTCACTGCGACTGCATCCAGCGACTTAAAGGGGTAAATGAAAATGCCTGCAATATATGGCATCTGGATAATTCCGATTAGAGATAGGGATTGGGCTATGCGATCGCTTCAAATATCTTAATATATCCTATTTTGGTTATCTTATCCTACAAGAGCGCGATCGCACAGTTCGTAGTCAGGAATGAAGTCCTCTGGAGCAAGTTTTATACCGATCGAAAAAACTTTAACCTGTGATTGATGACACACTAACTTCATATTATTGACAGACTATTGACATCCAATCCTTATATATACTTATAATGCTTTATCTTGAATTGTAGAAGTGCAGTACAGATGAAAATTTCTTGACTTTTTTATTTCCCCAAATTTCTGGAGGTGTCTATATGGATATAAGTTTGCTCTTGTCCAACATCCTGAATCCGCCAGTCCTTTTTTTCTTTCTGGGGATGATGGCAGTTTTTTTAAAGTCGGATCTAGAAATTCCGCAACCATTGCCAAAACTATTCTCTCTTTATCTTCTACTTGCTATAGGTTTCAAGGGAGGATACGAAATTGAAGAGAGTGGAATTAATCCAGAAATTATTCTGACTTTATTGGCAGCTATCTTCATGGCTTCTGCCATACCCATCTACACTTTCTTCATTCTCAAACAAAAACTAGACTCTTTCAATGCGGCAGCTATTGCAGCAACCTATGGGTCTATAAGCGCCGTCACCTTTATCACCGCTAGTTCTTTTTTGGAACACCAACCCACACCAATTCCCTTCGGCGGATATATGGTAGCAGCTTTGGCACTGATGGAATCTCCGGCAATCATTATTGGGATTATTCTAGTGAGGATCTTCGCCAAAGATCCGAAAAATGGTGACTTTTCTTGGTCTGAAGTTCTGAAAGAAGCTTTTCTGAATGGTTCGGTATTTCTCTTAGTTGGCAGCCTATTGATAGGTATTCTAACGGGTGAGAGAGGGTGGAAGATGTTGGAACCATTTACCCAAGGAATATTTTACGGATTCCTCACCTTCTTTTTACTAGACATGGGACTGGTTGCTGCTAAAAGAATCAAAGATCTGAAAAAAACAGGTTCTTTTCTAATAGGGTTTGCTATATTGATTCCCGTTTTGAACGCGGTGATCGGGATACTGATAGCGAAACTAATAGGTATTTCGCAGGGAAATGCACTTTTGTTTGCTGTATTGTGTGCCAGTGCTTCTTACATTGCGGTGCCAGCCGCTATGCGGATGACAGTTCCGCAAGCAAATCCAAGTTTGTACGTTTCTATGGCTTTAGCAATTACCTTCCCATTTAATATAATAGTGGGGATTCCTTTGTATTTGCAAATAATCAAATTGTTGGGAGTTTGAAATTGTGGAAAAAATAAAAAAAATAGAAATCATCACAACTTCATTAGAACTGGGAAAAGTTCTAGAAATTTTGGATAAGCTTGGCGTTTCTGGCTATAGCGTGATCCGGAATGTGATCGGCAAAGGTGGCAGAGGAATGGCAGACGATGATATCGAGATGTCCGTACTCAGCAATGTTTATGTGATGACTACCTGTGCGGAAAAAGAAGTTCATCAATTGGTGGAAGCCATAAGACCCATCCTCAAAAGGTTTGGGGGTATATGTTTGGTTTCTGATGCAGAGTGGATAATACATTAAGCGATTGTTTTTTGAAGAAAAACTCGATTTGTATTCTCAACTTATTGGTAATGGTCGCCAGAATGAGATAAAAACTTGCTCTGGTGATACCACCAAGTATAAGTCAAACATTAAAGCCCATTTCCCGCAAACCTTGGCGGAGTCTTTGTGCTTCTGATGGATTCTGCTGTTCGTGAAGTGCGATCGCTCTTTTAAACGCTGACAAACTTTCCGGTACATAGCCTACTTTCAGCAGCGCAACCCCCAAGTTTTGGTAAGCGTCGGCATAATCGGGATTCAAGTCAATTGCTTTTTGGTAAGATGCGATCGCATCCTCCAAACGCCCCAACACCTTCAACGTCATCCCCAAATTGTAGTAACCCACGGCAAAACTTGGCTCAATCTGCAAGGCAGTTTCATATACCGTTTTCGCCGCCTGAAGCTTAGAATTATCCTTCAGCACATTACCCAAATTATTGTAAGCAGCTAACTTTAGCTTAGGTAAAATAGGCAACTGGGTAGCAGCTTGATAATGGTATTTAGCCAAGGTTAGCTGTTGCAAACGATCGTAAGCAATCCCCAAGTGGTAGTGAAGTTCGTACAGCACCAAATCATCCACCAATCCTGAGTCTAAACCGCGTTTCAGGAGTTGCACACCGCGTGCAATGTCACCCGATTGGACGTATAATGCTCCCAGCTTACTGCATACATATACGTCATTTGGGTGGTTTGCCAGATAACCTTCCATTGCAGCCTGTGCTTTTTGGAATTTGTGTTTGGATGCGATCGCTTCTGGTTGATAACCGTAGTGTAAAATCGCCACATCCGACAAATAACCCACCTGCCACTGAGATTCGCGCTGCAAAAGTTCCACAACGCTATCATCCACCATCTCATGATAAGGGCGAGAAAAGCGAACTGCCGGGTGATTGCGAAACAACCGCGAAACCAGAGAATACGGCGATCCTGTCGCGCCTACCTCTTCCCGTACTAAGTTTACAACAAGATTGTCTGCCTGGAGAATAGCTTGTTTCAGCTGCGGCACAATTTCCGGCGTCAGCACCTCATCCGCATCCAAAACCAGCACCCACTCCCCCTGCACGTATTTTAGCGACTCATTTCTGGCAGCTGCGAAATCATTACACCATTCAAAATGATAAACCCCCGCGCCAAACTCCCTGGCAATTTCAGGCGTCCTGTCAGTCGAGCCGGTATCCACCACTACTATCTCATCTACGACACCCTTGACGCTGCTGAGGCAGCTAGATAGGGATTTTTCCTCATTTTTAACGATCGCACACAGCGTCAGCAACATCTCGCACCGGGTGGGTTATGCAACTGGTGCAATTATAGAGGCGCGATCGCACCATTACCTATGGCGTAGCATAGTAGATATAAATATCATCCACGTATCTCTTATTGATCGAGCTTCTCCTCATTCTCATATTCGGTAATATGCCAGGAGTTTGTTTGTCCATACGCCGCAATCCTTCCACCAATTCATCCTTATCGCTGAGGACTGTAGTTTCCGCGACAGCTATTCCCAATGGAGGTGAAAACTTTGACAATACTTTTTGAACAAAGCTGTAAGCTTTAAATGGCCCTTGTTCGTCAATCAGAGGTGATGCGAATGTCAGCCGCCATTCATCTGGTTCAGATTTGTAAAGCCAGAAGGCCGAATTTACTGGGAAGCCATTTTCTTTGAGAGCCTCTATCACTTTTCGTCCTTCTTCTATATCTTTTTCTACCAAAATTGCTTTATCCATTGCCAAACTCCATGTTTTTTATTACTAGCTGCATTGTAAATATCACGAGCATACGCCTCAGTCCATCTTTGGTAACGACTTTCTTCTGACCATTGTACAACAATTGCCCAATTAGCCGCAAAAAGTGGATCGCTGTTACTTTCCTGTGCTATAAATGAGGAAATTTCAGCCACTTGAGCAAGCTTCTTAAAATCGTGGGTATAGCTGTCCAGAACAGTCTTCTTGTCTGGGAAGTCATACTTATTCGTTTTTTTAGCAATGCAAGCTTTTAAGGCGCATTCTATTGCATACCCGCAAAGATAGTACGCTCCGTCGTAATGTCCGTTATCCAGCAGCACTTTTGCTTCTTTCAGTCTAAGGCGAGCTATGTCTTGGAGATGCTTTCTATTCACAAAATTAGCTGGGTTTGGATAATTTTTACGTGAAGCTGTATATTTTTACATTACCTCATTTTTTGCTGTAGCACAAGTGGAAGCGTATGTTTTCTGCAAAGTGCGATCGCAAGCACAGCACACTGGTAAAATTTAAACACAGCCTTAACAAAGGAAAATAACCGTGGAAATCGAAGACATATTTAGCGATATACCAATTTTAGAAACTGACAGACTTCTATTGCGAAAACTCCATTTATATGATAAAAAAGATATTTTTGAGTACGCCTCCGATCCATTGGTTTGCAAGTACACCACCTGGTCAGTGCATGAATCAATGGAAGAGAGCAAACACTTCCTTATTTCCGTTATCAAAGACTACAACAACCATCAGATTGCACCGTGGGGAATCGTAGATAAAGAAGATAATAAGCTAATTGGAACTTGCGGATTCGTTAATTGGATTGTTGACGACGATCGCGCTGAGATTGGCTATGCTCTGTCTAGGAAATATTGGGGAAAGGGATATATGACTGAAGCGGTTCGCACAGTCATTGCCTTTGGATTTCGTACTATGGATCTAAATCGCATTGAAGCCAGATGCAAAATTGAAAATATTCCTTCCGCCAAAGTAATGGAAAAAGTTGGTATGAAATTTGAAGGCATCCTGCGCGAACACCTATTTGTCAAAGGCATCTATCACGACCTCAAAATGTACTCAATTTTAAGGATAGAATGGGTTGAATGACTAATTAAAAATTAAAAACTCCGTCCAAATTTAACTTGAACGGTAGCTCTTGACTTATGGCTAATTTATTAAGGATTGTAAAGATATATTTCATCTGTCGATGGGGTGATGTCAAAGGCTTGACTTACAGCCCTTTTTAGATAAGTGAGGTAAAAAGAAACCCGGTTTCTTGAACAATACCTTCGCCATTTTTTAGTAGGTTGGGTTTCGTGAAGCGAAACCCAACGTATTTGTTGGGTTTCGTGAAGCGAAACCCAACCTACGAATCAAGGCATTTTTCGATTTGGCGAAGGTATTGTTGAAGAAACCGGGTTTCTGGGGTGTACTTCGTGCAATTGAAAACTGAAAAGGCGATCGTGGAAAAGCCCCTAGAAATGGTTGCCTAAGTTTTTCTACTTAATCAAATACAGGACTTACGCTTTAACCAAGGTTTTGCCCCCCTAGCCCCCCAAATCTGGGGGGAGAAGAGTCCGGTTCCCCCCAGATTTGGGGGGCTGGGGGGGCGAAAAGCGTAAGTCATAAAATAGATGACTCTGTAGAAACCGACCCGACTTGAAGCACTAAGTATTTCAGCAATCTAAATATATTCTGAAACTATAAAAAGATAGAGATGCTATTCTCCTAAAAAAAGGCAAGCGATCGCCTTAAAAGCTATGCCCTATGGATATTCCCTCTGATAGAGGTTGCCGTTTGAGTTAGCTTGATAAGGTATAGATAACAAAGCAAAAATAGCCAATAACAAAGGAGAAAATGAAATGGGAATTTTAGCTTGGGTTATTTTAGGTCTGATTGCTGGAGCAATTGCTAAAGCCATATATCCAGGTAACCAAGGTGGCGGTATCTTTGCCACAATGGGTTTGGGAATCTTGGGCGCGATGGTTGGTGGCTGGTTGGGCAATTTGTTTTTGGGGACGAGTGGCGGAGCCGCCTACGGAGCGCTGTCAATTCCGAGTATTGCTTTCGCTGTCATCGGCGCTATGGTTCTAATTTTCCTGTGGGGTTTATTAACTCGTCAAAGTGCATAATCCTCAAATATCTGTTGCCTTCAACATGGCGTCAAAAACCCCCCACACAAAGTAGGGGGCTTTTTATGTAATTTAGTTATTAACTCAAGTTGCTATTTACATTCAGTAGGTGCGTCAGAGCGATAAAATAAGCGATCATCTGGCAAGATTTGGGGGCCTGAAGCACCCTGCAACCCGAAAAATACCTCAAAATTAATAACTAGTAACTTGCGTTATTAGTTTTTCTTCGTCATTTCTTGGTTTGCTAATGACAAATCACTAAAGTATGACTAAACTCTTTAACAATGAGCCAGATAACGTTATCCAAACAAGCAGCAAGGAGAAAAAATGCTGGAGTTATACCAGTTTGAAATGTCCCACTACGCTGAGAAAGTGCGGCTGATATTGGATTATAAAGGGTTGGCGTACCGTAAAATAGAGGTGACGCCAGGAATTGGACAATTAGAACTTTACAGAATGTCGGGTCAGCGACAGGTGCCGGTGCTGAAAGACGGTCAGGAGATTGTGGCAGATTCGACGGCGATCGCAAAATACCTCGATCGCAAATACCCAGAACAGCCCATTATTCCCGTAAATCCCGAACAGCGAGGACTGTGCTTATTAATAGAAGAGTGGGCCGATGAGTCGATCGGGCTTAAAGCTCGTAAAGCGTTGTTTGCAGGTCTTAGCCAAAGTCAGACCTTCCGCACTTCCGTTTTGCCCTCGACAACGCCCGATTTTGTCAAACTCCTGGTGGGCGCAGTGCCAGGTGATTTTCTCAATCTACTGGGTTCGGGCATAGGCTTCGGCCCGGATGTTGTAAAATCAGCCCAAGAAGACCTCAAACAAGACCTGGAAGCTCTCAGTCTGCTACTACTCGATCGGCCCTATTTGGTGGCAGACTACCCTACTTTGGCAGATTTTGCCGTCGCAGGTTTGAGTATGTACATCAAATTCCCCGATGGCCCCTATCTGGAAATTCCAGAAAACCTAAAAGGTAAAGGAGTTCCAGGATTGTCTGATAGTGCAGCATACGAGACGTTTTTTAACTGGCGCGATCGTCTCTACGCCCAATATCGCAAACAACCCACACCAACCACAACCACCAATCCCAAAGCTCCCACCTCGATCGAAATAGATTAGTCTTGCTAATAACGCAAGTTGCGTAGCAGCTTAGGTACGTAGTTGCGCTTTAGCGCTAAAGCGCAACTACGTACCCATTACCCATTCCAAACAAGAGCGAATTCAAATAATATCATGTCCGGTAGCATTGTTAGTGTAAGAGTGATATCGTCAAATTGTTTGTTGTCATCGGTGGTTCAATTTTTACCACAGATGAAGACAGATGAACACAGATGAACACAGATAAGAGGGGATTTTTTTAGGCAACCGATGCCACTGGACATGATATAATTAGGAACTTGCGTTAATATCTAAGAGCTAATTGCTAATATTTTTATCATCAGGTATGTACTTAAAATCAGATTTTTCGGATAGGCTTTTAAGCATTAGCAATCAACTATGAACGCCACATGGATTTAAGTAAACCATTAGGTTCAGTAATTGAAGGTTCCCTCAGCGAAGGGTTGCAAGTACGACTGCACCCGGATATTTCGGTGGAAGATATGCGGGTGGGCAAGTTTTTGGTGGTGCAGGGCGTGCGATCGCGCTTTTTCTGTCTGTTGACCGATGTAGAACTGGGAACCTCCAGCCCTCGGATTATCGCCAATCCACCAGCAGCTGAGGACGATTTCCTGCGCGAAGTCCTGGCGGGAAGCGGTACTTACGGGACGATCGAACTCGCCCCGATGTTGATGTTTACCCCAACACCGGAACCACCAGGCTTATATCTTGCCAACGGCAAAACCCCCAAGCTACCATCGGAGGGTCAGGCAGTACTGGCATCATTTCAGGCCCAAAGCAGCGAAGAATTAGAATTGCGGCCTGTCAAAACTATTCCCAGCCACTTCAGCCAAGTATACGACGCCACAGAACGGGATTTTCGCACCGTCTTTGGTTGGGAAGATGACCCCCATCGACGCAATTTTGCGATCGGTCAACCCTTGGATATGGACGTTCCCGTCTGTATCGATTTAGACAGATTTGTGGAACGCAGCAACGGCGTATTTGGCAAATCTGGAACTGGTAAATCTTTTCTCACCAGAGTACTGTTATCTGGTATCATCCGCAGGCAAGCAGCAGTTAACCTAATTTTTGATATGCACTCGGAATATGGCTGGGAAGCTGTTTCCGAAGGCAAAAACTACAACACTGTCAAAGGTTTGCGCCAGCTGTTTCCAGGACAAGTGCAAATGTACACCCTCGACCCCCAATCCACCACGCGGCGGGGTGTGCGCGACGCCCAAGAACTTTACCTGGCTTACGACCAAATTGAAGTAGAAGATATTAAGTTGGTAGGACAAGAATTAGGTCTTTCCGAAGCCAGCCTAGACAACGCTAACATCCTTCGGGGCGAGTTTGGCAACGCTTGGATTCTTCAGTTGCTCAATATGAATAACGAAGATATCAAGATGTTTTGCGAGGAGAAGAAAGGTCACATGGGTTCGATTATGGCTTTGCAGCGCAAACTCCTGCGTCTGGAAAACCTTAAATATATGCGATCGACCTGTCCCCGCAATTACGTCAGTCAAATTTTGCAATCCCTGGAAGCAGGTAAGCACGTCGTGGTGGAATTTGGTTCCCAATCTGATATGCTTTCCTATATGCTGGTAACCAACGTCATTACCAGGCGCATCCACAAAGAGTACGTCCGCAAGGCAGAGTTGTTCTTGCAAACCAAAAATCCGATCGATCGCCCCCAGCCGCTGGTAATCACGATCGAAGAAGCTCATAGATTTCTCGATCCGAGCATTGTGCAAAGTACAATTTTTGGTATAATAGCTCGTGAAATGCGGAAGTACTTCGTTACGCTTTTGATCGTGGATCAGCGTCCCTCTGGAATCGATAACGAAGTTATGTCCCAAATCGGCACGCGCATCACCGCCTTACTCAACGACGAAAAGGACATCGATGCCATTTTTACTGGCGTCTCCGGTGGTGGTAGCCTCCGATCCGTTCTGGCTAAGCTCGATTCTAAGCAACAAGCTTTGATTTTGGGCCACGCCGTCCCCATGCCGGTAGTCATACGTACCCGTCCCTACGACGAAACCTTCTACCGAGAAATTGGCGATACCTGCTGGGAAGAAAGGTCTGATGGAGAAGTTTTCGCAGCTGCTGAAGCCGCTAAAGCCGATCTAGGCTTTTAGTGCTGCTTTTGTCACTTACTCTAAGTACCTGTGTGGAAAACTACGCCCAAAAAGTTCGGTAATTTCATACGCTTGGGGCTTTTCAGTCAGGGGATGATTAGCCCATACTTATAAATAGGACTAGATATCATCCCTTGTGCCATCAAAAACAAAAGATTTCTAATTACAGCGCAATTTTTGAGCAAATCTGGGGAATATTAAATATAGCGGTGAACCTTTGACCCTCGATCCCCGTCTAAACGTTTATCATTGCCAATGCTAAACCAGATCGGATTTTTGGTTTAAGTAGTCCACTTCTTTGAGGTTGCCCAGCTATGCCAGCGAATAAAAGTTTCATCCTCTGCCATTATCCCTCTTAAGGGGGAAGACTAAATGCGATCGTCTTTCCAAGCCTTAGTTTCCTTGTTAGGCAAGGTACTCATGCACAGGCTGGCAGTTCGCACTCGCTTACACTTACTAATGCGGACGTGAATGGCAGCGCTAACATTGTGAGAAAAGCATTTCCCAACGCAAAAGCTTGAGGGAATACAGGGCGTAGTGGTACGTCCAGTAAGGGTAACGCCTTACAAAACGGTTAGAAGGGGCAAGTCTCATATTTGCCTATAAAACTTTTAACTATCTTTCGGCTACGGTATCTTTGATAGCTTTTTTTGCTTGCATCCAGAGCAATTATAGCTAATTAAAATGCCACTCACCAAAGCGTCCCTCTCATCCCCATCAACCCATAAGAAATCGGTTTTTTCATACCGTTTCTGTACTACAATGAAGATAAATAAACTCATACCGACTTCAAGTTGTTAAGATTGGCGATCGAAAAGCAGGCTATACACCTATGGCAAGAGGATTTCTTCCAGATGGTTCAGCTAAGCTTTTGTTAGAATTGAAAGTTTCCTGGTTCCGCTGACCTTTCGCTCCAGTCACCAGTTCGTTGTTTGTCTACATAGTTACCACGCGCCATGCCGACTGTTACTACCCAAACCAATAATACCAATGCTAAATTCACAGCGGATATGGTTCGTACCTATCTGCGTGAGATTGGACGAGTGCCCCTGCTCACCCGCGAGCAAGAAATCGTTTTTGGGAAGCAGGTGCAGCAAATGATGACCCTGCTGGAAGCGAAGGATGCCTTAGCAGCCAGTCTGAACCGCGAACCGACTCAAACAGAGTGGGCAGATCGCGTCAGCATGAGCGAAGAAGCTCTGAACGAAGCGCTGCGGCGGGGACAGCGAGCTAAGCAGAAGATGATCGAGGCGAACCTGCGCCTAGTGGTGGCGATCGCTAAGAAGTACCAGAAGCGCAATCTGGAATTCTTAGACTTGATCCAAGAAGGCACCCTGGGTTTAGAACGCGGTGTGGAGAAATTTGACCCGATGCGGGGTTACAAGTTTTCCACCTACGCCTACTGGTGGATTCGCCAAGCGATCACCCGTGCGATCGCTCAGCAAGGTCGTGCGATTCGGTTACCCATCCACATCACCGAAAAGCTCAACAAAATTAAGAAAGTGCAACGGGAACTCGCCCAGCAACTCGGTCGCAGCGCTACCCCAGCTGAAATTGCCAAGTCCCTGGAACTAGAACCAGCCCAGATCCGCGAGTACCTGACGATCGCTCGCCAGCCAGTTTCTCTGGATGTACGAGTCGGGGATAATCAAGACACAGAACTCTCAGATCTCCTGGAAGATGATGGCCCATCTCCAGAGCATTACATCACCCAGGAGTCGCTGCGTCAAGACCTCGATGACCTCTTGGAGCAACTTACACCTCAGCAGCGCCAAGTTCTCACCCTCCGTTTCGGTCTACAGGATGGTAACGCACTTTCCCTAGCCAAAGTGGGCGAACAGCTCAATCTCAGCCGTGAGCGCGTGCGCCAATTAGAACGTCAAGCTCTGGATCAACTGCGCCGTCACCGAGCCAATGTCCGGGAATACCTGGCTAGTTGAGCCTCAGTTAAATAATACCTCGCGGGACGGGCGGCAATTCCTTGCTACCCGTCCCGAATTTTTTCTTTGCAATCAGAATTCAGATCCCCCTAAATCCCCCTTAAAAAGGGGGACTTTGAGCCCCATTCTCCCCCCTTTTTAAGGGGTTTGGGGGGATCTCCGGGGAAAGAAAACACGCCCTAGTCCTGTTCCCCCCAGATTTGGAGGGGAGGGGGCAAGGGGCAAAGGGGGGGCGATTGCGTAAGTCCTAAAGTCAAAATAAATTTGTAAAGATTTGTAAGTTAATTGGAAATCTTTACTTTCGTAAGTGAATCCACTTAAAAGTAAAGAGGTGAGAGTGTGACTGTGAGAAGTGTTAAGAGTTTGCGTATAAAAACTAAACCTGTAAAGGTGGATCGGGCGAAATATGGGGGTCAATTGTCAACCCTCACTAAGCCAGAAAAAATCTTTGTAGCCCAAATCCACAAAGCCATCTCTGGGAATAGAGAAAATCTGCCAGTTGAGGGAACTCAAAGCGCCAGAGTTTGGGCTAAGTTGGAACTAAATAATATTTCAGTTTCAATTTAAATACATCAGGGGAAATCAGCAATGTTAAACACTATAGTTCATTCCTTTTTTCAGTGCGGTAAACGGCCTAATTATTTGCAAATCCCGCTGGCTGGGTTGATGCTGATGGTGGGTGTCTCCAGTGGTAACGCTAACGCAATACAGACCAGCGTTTCGGGAGATGCAGCTACATCCCATCAAAATCAAGTGATTGAGGCTAAGTCAGCATCTCTATCTGAGGTAGCCAGTTCCAACAGCAGAACAACCGGATCGGTCAAACAGATCTCTGATGGTATTTACCTCTACGGTCAGTCCGCGCAGCCAGAACAGATCGGTCAAGAATATATTGTGTTTGAGGTACGAGGCGATCGCACGATCGGTGCCTTATATATGCCTCAATCAGAGTTCAGTTGCTTTCAAGGCACCCTCCAGGCGCGGCAGCTGAACGTCACTTTAGCCAACTCTGACAGCGAAATAGCACAATCTAGCCCCGATCCAAGGCAAGAGTTTCAACCAGTAGCCGTAGGTAATACTTCCCCTGCTAGCGGCAATAGATTCGATGCGATTACCTTTCCCTTATCCGTAAAACTGCAAAACTATCACCAAATTTCCAGGGTTAGCGACAACGACCAACGCATTTTGAGTATGTGTAAGGCTAACTATCGTTAAATTGCAGATTTTAGATTTTAGATTTGAGATTGAATTGAAAATTTGAAATCTAAAATCTAAAATCTAAAATTAATACTCGATTCCCGCTTGAGCCTTAATGCCTTGTTCGCGAAATGGATGCTTGATGAGTGTCATTTCAGTTACCAAGTCCGCTTTTTCGATTAGACCTGCTGGTGCGCCTCTGCCGGTAAGGATAACATGAGTCTGGGCGGGCTTTTGCTCCAGTCCAGCGACAACTTCCTCGACACTCAAATATCCCAACTTCAAGGCGACATTAATTTCATCAAGAAGCACCAGTTTATACTCAGGGTTGCGGATAAAGGTTAACGCCTTATCCCAAGCGAGCTGCGCTTTCTGTATATCTCGCTCTTTGTCTTGAGTTTCCCAGGTGAAGCCTTCTCCCATAGCATGAAATTCTAGCAGGTCGTCCCAGCGACCGAAGGCAGCTTTTTCGGCAGGTTCCCAGGCTCCTTTGATAAATTGTACGATCGCCACCCGATAGCCGTGACCTAGCGATCGCAACACCATCCCCAAAGCAGCAGTAGTTTTTCCCTTGCCGTTGCCAGTATGAACAATTATTAAGCCTTTTTCTTTTGTTCGTTCCGCTAGACGTTCTGACTGCACTTCCTTGCGCCGCTGCATCTTCCGCTTGTACTGTTCGGATGTCAGCGACGATGACGCCTCCTCAGTTAGGTTGCTGGCGTTTGCGGTTTCGTCTGCATTTAGATTGCTAGTATTTTTCATCAATTTTGGCTAAATAAAATAAATTATCTCACCACAACTCGCTAAAATCCCAAGACTGCTCATCCTCCTGTTCACCCACAAGAGCCATATCACCTTGGTAATTTTTATTCACAATAGTAGCTTTTTCCTTTAAACGAGCTGGCACATAGTCCAAGTCTACAGGTAGTCCATGCGCTAGTAAAAATTCTGCTAATTGCTCATAATGAATGTAAATACCTTCAGCGTGCAGCCGCCCCAAAATTGCCCGAAAACTGTGGGATTTTTCTTCGGGCTGTCGCTGAAACGATCGATCGTTACCTATATTGCACAAGTGAGGTTTCTTGGGCATAACTGAAAATTGCTTGCGTCGAGAGGTAATCATTTTTAAGATGCCATCAATTTATAGTCTATCCGAAAAGTAGATTAAACTCATATCTTGCACTAGGGTCACAAACTGGGTTTCTGGCAACAGCCCTTGATTTTTCGTTTATAAACCCGGTTTCTTCAGCCAAGATTGAGAATGGTGCATGATGTGAGTTAAAGAGGATCTGGAAAGCCTGATTTGCAGCACGTAGTAATACACAACTGCCAAAACAGGAGATGATAAACCCAATGGTGACCCCTACGACATTTGGGCAGAAAGGACAGAACTCTCTTAGCGATAAATTGCTTGACAGCACGAAACGCGGAGATATCCCAGTAACACGCAGGCGCGAGGACAGCAAAACCTCGGTAGAATGGTTAGAACACTTTCGTTTCAACCGGGAAAACCTCCTACCCATTCCGTGGGAATCTTCCTACCCCCTCAGCGATGCAGAAAAAGCAACTATCTCCCATTCTATCAGCAGCTTTCAATTGGGGGAAAGCTCGGAAGGTACAAATTTATTGAAGGCGGCTCGTGTTTATGCTGCTGTGTCTGGAGATACAGTTTATGTGGAAGCTTTAAAGCTTTTTATTGCTGAGGAGCAACGACACGCCGCAGATTTGGGTCGGTTTATGAAACAGCAGGAAATTCCTTTAGCACGGCGTCATTGGACAGATACAATATTCCGCAAGCTGCGAAAATTGGCCAACCTGGAATTAGCGATTGTAGTCCTGTTAACAGCGGAATTGATGGCTTTAGTTTATTATAAGGCACTGGGAGATGCAACGCGATCGCCTATATTAAATCACCTTTGCCAGCAAATTTTGTACGATGAAACTCAGCACGTTTGTTTTCAATCTGAACAGTTGATGAAAATGCGTCAGCAGCGATCGAACTGGCAATTAGCTTGCCTAGAGTTACTGCATCGCCTGTTTTTCAGTGCTACTCTATTATTGGTTTGGTTTGACCACGGCAAAGTTTTTCGCGCTGGCGGTTATACCTTCAGCAGTTTTTCTCAGTCTGTTTGGCTTGAGTTTAATAATGCGATAAGTCATTAGTCATCGGTCATTGGGTTTTAACAAAGCACCAATAAAAAATAACTTTTGACTAATGACCAATGGCAATTACAATCCAGAAGGGGAAAATCTCAAATGATACTTAACAGAGTTGGGGTGATCGAAGGAGATATTACCAAACAACAAGTGGATGCGATCGTCAACGCTGCAAATAATTCCTTACTCGGTGGCGGCGGCGTTGATGGCGCGATTCACCGTGCAGCCGGATCGGAATTGTATCAAGAATGTAAAAAACTGAATGGTTGCGAGACAGGCGATGCTAAAATTACTAAGGGCTACAAACTCCCAGCTAAATGGGTAATCCATACGGTTGGCCCAGTCTGGGAGGGTGGCAGTTATGGCGAAGATGAGTTGTTAGCTGGTTGTTATCGTCGATGTCTGGAGCTAGCAGAGCAACACAACATTCGCGCGATCGCTTTTCCAGCTATCAGCACAGGCGTGTATGCGTTTCCCCTAGAACGAGCCGCCAAAATCGCTGTTACCGAAATCGGTAGTTTCCTGGAAAAAAACACTTCTGTTGAACAGGTAATCTTGGTTTGTTTTAGCAAAAGCGCATACGATTGTTACCTGCGAGTCATCAAAGAAATTAGTTAAAGGTAACGCTTAGTTGTTAGTTTATTTCCCATCCCTTCGCGAAACTTGTGCCGAAAAACAAATGACTACTTTGCCAAACATAGGTAGCATTAGATCCGGTGTATTAAGTAGGTGGTCATAATTAAACGTAAAACTGCCAGGCCCTTAGAAACCCGGTTTCTTGGAGAAACCGGGTTTCTGGGAGTTCAGTTTATTTACGCCCACCTACTTAGCCATACATTTTTTAGGAGTGCAAAAATGTCAAAAAAGTCCGGTCGTAAAATCGCACCTGCCCCAATGCCGAAGGAAATTGGCGTGGTAGATTTGGTCGATAATTATTTTACCGCATACAACTCTGCTCGGCTGCGGGAAATCTGCCACCTACTGAGTTGCGAGGTATTCCAGGAAGGCGTGACGGTGGGAGTCAGCCTATCCGGTGCGATGACACCTGCTGGGATGGGGGTAGCTGCTTTCGCGCCCTTAATTCGCAACGGCTTTATTGACTGGATGATCAGTACGGGTGCAAATCTTTACCACGATATGCACTTCGGGTTGGGTTTCGATCTTTATTCCAGCAGTCCGTTTGTTGATGATGTACAACTGCGGGAAGAAGGTACTATTCGCATCTACGATATTACCTTTGGCTATGATGTGTTGCTGGAAACCGATGCGTTTATTCGCAAGATTCTGCAAGCACAAGAGTTCCAGAAGCGGATGGGAACGGCAGAGTTTCACTATCTGCTGGGTAAGTATGTCTGGGAAGTGGAAAAGCAATTGGGTATTAAACATTCTTCTCTGCTAGCGACAGCTTATGAATGCGGTGTTCCCATCTATACCTCTTCGCCTGGGGATAGTTCGATCGGGATGAACGTAGCGGCGATCGCATTGGAAGGTTCCCAGTTAGTATTAGATCCAGCGTTGGATGTTAACGAGACAGCTGCGATCGCATACTGTGCCCGCGAATCTGGTATATCTGGTGCAGAAGGCAAAAGTGCAGCAGTAATTATTGGCGGCGGTAGTCCGAAAAACTTCCTCTTGCAGACACAACCACAACTGCACGAAGTATTGGGATTAGAAGAACGGGGACACGATTATTTTGTGCAAGTTACCGATGCACGTCCCGATACGGGTGGTTTATCTGGTGCAACGCCTAGCGAAGCGGTAAGTTGGGGCAAAATAGATCCAGAAGAGTTACCCAGCACGATCGTTTGTTACACAGATAGTACGATCGCTGTACCCATCATAACTGCATACGCGATGAACCAGTGCGAACCTCGGCAACTGAAACGATTGTACGATCGGCGCGGAGAAATGATGGAAAAACTCATCACCGATTTCCATAAAGCTAAAACTAAGTCACTCGAAGAAATTCCTGCTGCGGTGGCAGAAATTGCTGCTGAAGAACCTGTAGCAACTTCTCCCACTGGTAGGTTGATTCCGAAAAATTCCTAGCTGACGGACGACTAAAGTCGCGGCTATACAAACAAAGCCCGCCTACGCGGGCTCGATCGGTTATCCTAATAATTAATACGTCTCGGAGATTGACCGTGACTAGCTTTCATCGCCAAATTCCCCAATCAGATCCCCCACTTTCCCCTCGACAAACCTTGCCAACAATGTACGATCTTCCCAGTGAAGATCCAGAGGAACCCGGTTTGCCCGATCTATTTCATTTGCTGCAACCCCGTCTTTTAGATGGTACATTTCGCCCACCAAACTATCCACCGGAGCAAATCTTGGTGGCTAGCGATCTGAATCTGTACTACGATTTGCGGCATACTAACTGGTATAAGCGTCCTGATTGGTACGCAGTGGTAGGTATTTCCAGACTTTACGAAGGGCATGATTTGCGATCGAGCTATGTCATCTGGCAAGAGGAAGTTAGCCCATTTGTAGTAGTTGAATTATTGTCACCTGGTACGGAAGATGAAGATTTAGGTAGAACAGTTCGGCAAAGAGGAAATCCACCCACAAAGTGGCAAGTTTACGAGCGAATTCTGCGCGTTCATTATTATATTATTTTTAGTCGCTATACCAATGAACTCCAGACATTTCGCCTAGTGGGTAGCCAATACGAACCTGTATCCTTAACTGATGGACGTTTGCTGATTCCCGAACTGGGATTAAGTTTAGGTTTGTGGCAAGGTGAATATGAAGGAATCAATCGTTTGTGGTTGCGGTGGCTGACTCTAGAAGGAGAGTTAATTCCAATTCCCCGCGAGGAAACTTTAATTGCTCAGCAACAAGCTAACGCTGCTATTGCTAGAGCTATGGAAGCCGAAGAACGCGCTGAAAGATTAGCAGCAAAATTGCGCGAGTTGAATATCAATCCAGATGAGGTTTGAGGCAGTGCGACTTGCTGTTGAAAAATTTGGGATTTACGGTAATTCTTTCCAGTAAGTTTTGTTCATCCATGTAATAGTTTGATGTTTGGGATGATTTCCAAGTAAACTACAGCCAAAAGATGAAAGTTAAGAAAAAATGGCGATCGCACCCTTGTAGATGGGAGAACGATCGCACTCCCTCCCCTCTCCTCCTCTCTTCCTTCGCGTCCTAAAACGCGATCGCGTCTATGCGCTCTCGTCGCAGGCTATGCCTACGGCACGCACTCGCGAACGCCAACGTCGTTCGATTTTCCTCCTCCTCCCCCCTCAGCTAGAACACCCCCACATCCCCAACCAGATAAACTAACCATGTGTCCAACCATACTGACGACATGATAGTTTTAGTCGCCCTTCTCGCCTTCTACCTTGCCTGGAACTTGGGAGCAAACGACGTTGCCAACTCAATGGGAACGTCGGTAGGCTCCAAGGCTGTCACCCTGCGGCAAGCACTGATAATTGCTGGTATCTTAGAATTCACGGGTGCTGTACTATTTGGCGGTGAGGTATCCGAAACTCTAGCAACGGAAATTGTCAACCCAGCTATATTCGCTTCAACGCCGCAGACTTTACTAATCGGTATGATATCAGTACTGATATCCTGCGGTTTGTGGCTGCAAATTGCTACCAGTTTGGGGTTGCCAGTTTCCTCCACTCATGCTGTAGTAGGTGCGATCGCAGGCTTCAGTTGGGTTGCTGCTGGTATCAATTCTGTAGACTGGTCATCAATTGGCACAATTACGATCGCTTGGGTATTAACCCCCGTCGTCAGCGGTATCGTAGCATCATCTTTTTACACAATTGTCAAGCGTTTCATTCTCGATCGACCCAATCCCCTACAACAACTGCGAGAATGGATACCCTGGTTAAGTGCAGCATTGTTGAGCGTGTTTGGCGTCATTGTCCTACCGAGCCTAACTCAACCATTGCAGGTGTTTCTCACAAACCGCTGGGGACTGACTCTCCCAGCCCATGATATCCCCCTGGTAATTGGTGCTCTAGCTGCCGTTAGCCTCTCCTTTGTTAGTTGGCGACAGTTAGAGAGCGGGGGAGCGGGGGAGCAGAGGAGCAGAGGGGCAGAGGGGCAGAGGGGCATTTCTACTCCCCAATCACCGAGCGCCAATCCAATTGAGCGACAATTGGGAAGATTTCAAGTTCTCAGCGCCTGCTTTGTCGCCTTTGCTCACGGTTCCAACGATGTCGGAAATGCGATCGCTCCTCTAGCTGCGATCGCGTACATCCGCCGCACAGGTTCCGTTCCCTTAGCAGACTTCAGCGTACCCCTCTGGATTCTAGTAGTTGGTGGTTTGGGAATTGTCGCCGGATTAGCCGTTTTGGGCAAAAACGTTATCGCCACAGTGGGAGAAAATATCATTCCCCTCCAACCCAGCGGCGGTTTTTGCGCCGAACTGGCAACCGCCACCACCGTCTTAGTCGCTTCCCGACTCGGTTTGCCCGTCTCCACCTCTCACGCCCTCGTCGGCGGCATCATTGGCATCGGTTTAGTGCAAAGTTGGCGGTCTATACGTTTTAGCACATTGCAAAGCATTGCCGGGGCATGGGTCATCACCATTCCCATTACCGCCACCCTGGGCGCTATCATCTTTGTTATTGCTCGTTTGCTTCTCCTTCAGTTATATTGACGACTAGGGGCAAATCCACCTTGCAATTGCCGCCATTGGGATGTACTCTACCTCTAAAGCGGCAGCGTATCGCTGGAAAATCGCTTCTAATTAAAGTTTCCTTGAGGTGAAAGCAATCCCGATCGACCTCGAAACCCAAACAACTTAATCAGAAAATTCTCAATCTATAACTAACGCAAGTTTCTAGTTATAAAGCTGGCGATTGAGATCCCCCCAACCCCCCTTGCAAAAGGGGGGCTTTGACCAGATTCCCCCCCTTGCAAAAGGGGGGGTTAGGGTGGATCGAAGGGGCTGATATCTAACTAGCAACTTGAGTTAACTATCAGAAAATCTAGCTTGCAGTTTTGCCTGTAAGCCGGAACAGAGCAGCTTACAAAACCATTATTCAGAAAACTTAACCTTAAGTTCGTAAAAATTCATAATATTTTAAAATACAATTTTTGAGGCTATTTGATTACAATTTGCGGCTGCATTTGACAAAATACTTAGGAATACCAATAACAAAGCAACTAGCGATCCACGTTTTTTATAGCCAACTGACTAGAGGTTAGACGCTAATGGTAATGGGGCAACCGGACAACGACATGGAAACTCAGGGTGGAAATAATCCACAAACAGCACAGGATGCGCTGAACGACTTGACCGAGCAACTGCAAAGTCTACAGCAAAATCTGATCGCGCAGTTGAATCAGGAGGTCACACAGCTACAATCCCAGAAATCCAGCCTATCTGGCGAGATCGAAGAGCTGCGATCGCAATATCGCCAGGTACAATCTCAAGAACAGATAGAGCAACAGCAACAATGGGCTCAGCAACTCGCCCAAGTACTCGCCACCCACCTCCAAGAGCAATTGCGGCAGCAGTTCGACCCGTCAGGTACTGGCGCTGACCAGCCTCCTAGCTACGATAACGCCAACCGCTTACTCTTATCCCTCGATGCCACACTCAGTACAACCTTAAAAACCCTCCAACAGGATATCAGCAGCTATCAAAGCGCCCTTTCCCAGCAGCTGGGCCGGATGCAAACTCTGGAACAGCAAGGAGAAGCGATTTTAGAGGCATTAGTCAGTCGCATCAAGGTTCAACTGCAACAAAATATTCAGCCTTCCACACCCACTTCGCCGCCAAGGAGTCCGGGACACCGTTCTTTACCACAGTCGAATGACCAGCAAGGTTCTCAACAAATTCCGCCTGTAGTCCCCAGCGTCCAACCATCGCCAGAGCCACCAGCGACTTCTGTTCCAACGCTACCGATCGGGCCAAATAACTTTAAAACCGGGTTGTTGCTGATTTTGCTTTCTTCTCTCACCCTCTCGTTCCAAAACGTGGTTACCAGGGTGATTTTGAAGGAGCAGTTAATTTTTGGAGGGATCAAACTGGGAGGATTTATTACTCCCAGTCCCGGAAACTCCCTGTTGATTTTGGCGATGCGGATGATAATTGTGGCACCGCTGATGGCTTTTATCATAGCGCCGTGGCGTTATCCAAATACATACCGCGATATCAGGCAACTTGGCAATCCGGATCAGCGCGGTCGGCTTTTCAGTGTAGTTGGAAGTGGCTTTTTTCTGTTCCTATCTCAATTTTTCATTTACATTGCACTGGGAAACATTCCTACAGGTGTTGCCACGACGATTTTCTTTATTTATCCCACGGTTACTATTCTGTTAGCTTGGGCAATTTTTCGGGATAAACCCACTTTTCTGCTCATCTTGGCAACGATCTCGATCTATATAGGCGGCTTTTTGACCATACCGAGCTTGACTACTGGTGCTAAAGGCAATTATACGCTCGGAGCAATAACAGCAGTAACATCAGGAATAGCTTTTGCAGTCTATGTAATTCTGATCAAAGTTAGTAAGCTTCATCCCATTCCTTTTAGTGTGGTGAACTTCACCACAATCTTGTTCTTTTCCAGCTTAGTTCTTCTGGTAGGATCGGCTGTACCGGGGCTCGCATTTACAGTTAAGCCGACGATGTGGCCGGAACTCTGGGTGGGAGCGTTAATTTTGACTGTAACTACCCTATTCGGCTATCTACTCAATAACTTTGGCGTGCCTATGATCGGCCCTGCCCTTGCCTCGGTTGTAGGAGCGAGTGGTCCTGCTCTAACAGTAATCATGGCTTTCTTTATCATCAATGAAAAGTTGAATCATCTTCAGGTACTTGGCGTTGTGTTAGTAACTGTGTGGGTACTTGGTATTAGTATGGAGAATACAAAGCCAAAAGCGCCACCCGCTCAACCTGCTAGGAAATAGCTGTTAGCCGAAGTTATGATTGACGTATGATTGCTGAGGACTGAGTTTTAATTAACTCAGTCCTCAGTCTTATAGCAAAGTGCTTCGGCTTTAGTGTAAACACAATTATGCCCCAGGAGGATTAAACTATGCAATTAGAAGAGTATTTCAACTTCCTTGCACCTGATGATATTCGGCTGAAAGGTTCGCGGATAGGTATTGAAACTATTTTATACGAGTATATCTATCGCGCCCGTACTCCAGAGGAAATTGCTCAAATTTACACCTCTCTTACTCTAGATCAAGTCTATGCCACAATTCTTTATTACTTACAAAACAAAGAAGCAGTTGGCAAGTATATTGCTGACTGGCTAGAGTGGGGACACCAGCAACGTAAAGCTCAAGCATTAAACCCTCACCCAGCAGTTGCGCGATTACAGAAACTCAGAGACGAACAAGAAGCAATTAAAAAGGCAAATAATGCTCAAATATCTAATGGATGAAAACGTCGATCCGATTTATCCGACTCAGTTGCGGCGACGGAAATCAGATTTACCAATTCGGGCAGTAGGGGAAATTCAGACTCCTGCCAAAGGCACATTAGACCCAGAAATTCTGCTGTGGTGTGAAGAGTATAACTTTATTTTAGTGACAAATAACCGTAAATCCATGCCTGTACACTTGGCGGATAATATCGCCCAAGATCATCACGTTCCAGGTATTTTTATTCTCAATTCCAATTTAAGTATAGGTCAAAATATTGATGAGTTAATTGTGATTGCTGAAGGTTCTTTTGAGGGCGAATATCAAGACCAGATTATTCACCTCCCACTAACTAAAATACGCGATGTGGATATGTGAATTTTCTTTTATTTGGAATTACATTAATTGCATTTATTATACATCAAACCTTACCGTTAGTATCTATTTCTTCTACCTTTAAAATTTCCGAAGCTTTGGAGGCTACTATTCGCAAGTTAATGTCAACTATTACTTTATGTTTATCAATAGTTATATTCGCTCTTTTTATTAAAAATTCTAATGGTAAACAATCATTTGATTCATATTCACCAGACGATTGAGTTTTATATCCTGCTTCTTCAAGCCATTCGTAGATATTTCTCCAGTTTTCTATCTTTTCATCGCTTTTACCTACAAGGTTTTTAACATACTGATACAAAGTGTTACAGAGGTCAACACCAACTCCCTTGACGCTCTTATTCAGCTTTTCAGCTAATTCAGTGGGACTGTAGCCAGAAAGCAATGCCCGCAGGTGCAGCTTCTCCACTGGTGTCAGACGCTTTCCCTTGGCAGATGCGAGGTCTGCGTATAGGGTTTCTAAGTCCCAATCATTTGCCGCTTGGGTAAACTGCTCAGTAGATGCCATTTTCGGTAGTCCTGAGAAAATTCCTAATCAAATTATAGCATAATACCTAGTGCTTATTAGTTTTTGGTTATACACGGCTAGCTTATGCTATTCCTAACCAAGAGCATATAAGAGGCAAAGAAAGTATGAAATTTAATGTAGAGGACAAAGACACATTAGTAATGCTCTCAGCAGGCATGGAGTCAATGATAATGCTTCATGCTCTAAAGAAAAGGCTGACTTCACGGTTAGGTGCAATATTCATCAATGTAGGTCAGTACAGCGCCGAAAGACAGTTAGCTTATGCCAAGAGAGTTTGTAATGAGCTAGGAGTACCTCTTGAATATATAGATATTCCAAACCTCCGAAATTTGTTGATCGCTTACAGTGAGCCCCCCTATGAAACTGTGACAGAAGGTGGTCTAGATGAGCGTATTCCTCGCGGCTCGTGTATGATTCAAATAATGGCTACCATACACGCCGCATACCATAAGTATGAGTATGTGTATTACGGCGGCACCAAATCCGACATTTCCCGCGTCCCCAATCTTCCCCAGCTTGTGTCTACTGTAGAAACAGTAGCAAGACTGAATACAGGCATTCAAATCTCTGTTAAAGCACCTTTCATTGAAATGGAAGATGACGAAGTTTTACAACTAGGACTTTATGAGGGCATCAATTTAGCTGAAAGTTGGAGTTGCACGTGGGGACATCTCTACCATTGCGGTGAGTGTGAACGGTGTCAAAAGCGTAAGAGTGTGTTTGCTCGGCTGGGAATAGCCGATCCTACAAGATACATGAAAGAACGCGATATTTCAAAATTAGAAGCACTTGTGTAGCCAAACTATATATTGAGTTTTCCAAGTAAATTTACAGGGTTTGATATCAAATTTTAGTAAATTAAACCCTTGTGAAATACACAATGCTAATTACATTTTAACCCCCATAAAAAACAGGGGGTTTTTGTTTGACAACTTATACAAACGATAAATTCTGTGTTTGTCCTATATGGGGATAAATGTTAAAGGGATACCATTACTCAGCGATCGCTTATTCCCCCTCTATCCAAATCAAAGTGCGATCGGCCCTTATTCCCCACCCAGAAACCGGGTTTCTTTTGTCATAGCGATCGCACCCTACCCCAACGTCAGCACTCCCGCCGCAAAATCGACTACCAATCGCTTCATTTGAAGCCAATATACACCCAATAAAATGTCTGGGAGTTCATCTCCACCCAAAACTGAAATTGCGAACTCTCCTCCATCTATTAGCACAGTTCCGTCATATAAACTAAACTCTGCGTCTCCCAGCGCTGTCTGCATATCCCTTCGTTTGCGATCGAGACGCCACCCCAAACTTTCAGCATCTTGGTTATCAATTGCTAACCAACCAGTAAATCCCGTATCCAGAAGTGCTTTGACTGGAATAACATCACCATCGGCAGCAATTAAACCAATTTCAAAAATTATTTCTACCTTACTATTAAACTCACCTAAAATCATATTCTGCCACAGCATCCAGTTTCATTGAGGCATTTGATCAGGCACATAGCTTCGGGATGTTTCTCATGCGCCTTTTTTTTCGCAACTGTTTCATCTGGATCGATAAAATAATCACCGCTATCTGGCTCAATGACGATAAACCAATCGTAATGATCCTTAATTAGTTCTGGTTTAACTCGTTCAAAAATCACCCGACAGCGTTGCGCGAACGCCTCACTCTCTGCGCGTCGTTTGGCTTTTTCTTCTGGAGATAATTGGCGTTCTGGGAATACTCTTCCCCGACGCGCAATGCGATTTTCAGATAACTGGGTCATTTTTTTTGCTACCTGTTTAAGAGTTGTTGTGTCTTTTCTATTGTAAGTCAATTTGATGGGAATACGATCGCACCTACCCCAACGTCAGCATCCCCGCCATAAAATCAGCTACAAGCCGCTTTTTTTCCAGCCAACGTACACCTAAAAGAATGTTTGGAAGTTGCTCTCCGCCTAAAACTGCAATTATTAACTCTTCTCCATCCAAAAGCACTGTTCCCGCATACAGATTGAACCACGCATCGCCACGGGCAGTCTCCATTTCCTCTTGCTGGTTAGTAAAAATCCACCCCAAACTATCGGCATCTTGGTTATCAATTGCTAGCCAGCCTGTGAAACCTGTATCTAGAAGTGCCTTGACTATAATAGGATCACCATCAGCAGCAATCAAACCGATTTCAAAGATTAACTCTCCCTTACTATTAAATTCGCCTGAAATCATATTCTGCCGCAGGCTCCAGTCTCGTTGATTCTCATCATCACACGCCTAGTACGATCGAATTTATCGCGAGCCTTTTGTCTGGCGACTGTTTCATCTACCTCTATAAAATAGTCTCCACTCTCAGGCTCAATTACAATAAACCAGTCGTAATGTTCATCGATTAACGCTGGTTTAACTCCGTCAAAAATCACGCGACAACGCTGATAAAATACTTCATCTTCAGCTTGGCGACGCGCTATCTCTTCCTGAGATAGCTGGCGTTCTGGGAATACCCTTCGCTGGACTGTGCGATTTGAAGATAACTGGGTCATTTTTCTTTCTACCTGTTTAACATACCCCTACAAGGGGAAGGGCCGATCGCGATCGGCCCTTCCCCTTGTAGCAAAATTCAGATAGGGCTGCTATACCTTAGACACTAAGAACGGAGAGGGAGGGATTCGAACCCTCGTTGAGGTTGCCCCCAAACAGCATTTCCAGTGCTGCGCCTTCAACCACTCGGCCACCTCTCCAAAACTGTGCTTTTAGAAAATCCTTTAGAGTAATTTTCGCACAGACTTTTATTATATAGATGTTGCTTCGATTTTGCAAATGCCTCGATCGTACAAAATTCGCATTCACCATCGCCAGAAAAATACGCATTATACCATAGAAGTGCCAGAGGATCGGTACATCCTCCACAACGGCGAAAACCAAGGCGTCGAGATGCCTTTCTCCTGCCGTAATGGGGCCTGCACTACCTGTGCCGTGCGGGTGCTTTCAGGGGAGATTCATCAGCCAGAGGCAATGGGACTCTCGCCAGAACTCCGCAAGCGGGGGTATGCGCTGTTGTGCGTCAGTTATCCGCGATCGGACTTGGAGGTGGAGACTCAGGATGAAGATGAGGTTTACGAACTCCAGTTCGGGCGCTATTTTGGAAAAGGGAAAGTAAGGGCGGGACTGCCTCTAGATGAAGACTGACACAAGCCAAAACCGAAAATTTTTCGCCGCTTTGTTTTGCGTTTTTACTTTTTCCTTTTTGCTTCTCCTGGCGAGTTGCCGCCAGTCGGCCATTACTCCCCAAGGAGAAGTTGTTAAGGTTGTGCGGGTGGTAAGCGGACAAACGCTAGAGGCGATCGATACCGAAAAGCAACCCCCTTTGATTGAGCAGGTAAGGCTGATTGGCATTGAGGCACCGGATTTGCGCCAGCGACCTTGGGGTACGGCTGCGAAAGAGCAGCTCGAACAAATGATCGGCGAAAAACCTGTTTTGTTAGAGTCTGATAGCGAGCCCAAAGACCAGTCCGATCGCCAACTCGCCTATGTGTGGCAAGATGGAGTGCTTTTGAATGAAAAACTGGTGGCAGAGGGATACGCGCTTTTTACGCCGCGATCGCTCAATAATAAATATGACGAACGTCTAGAACAAGCCCAAGAATTCGCCAGAATCATGGGTTTGGGTATTTGGAACCCAGCAAAACCGATGCGCCTGACTCCCAGAGACTTTCGCGAGCAATACAGGTGAAGAGGACGGGGAATTTCAAATTTCAAATTTTAGATTGCAGATTGAATTCTTCAATCTAAAATCTAAAATCTAAAATCTAAAATCTAAAATTTCTCAGTCCCTGAAAGATGAATCGCAATACGCCCGAACAACTGCAAATATTCCTGGAGATTGCCACCGAAGCCGCTCTGGCTGCCGGTGGAGTCCTACAATCCTATTTAGGTAAATTAGAAGAGATTGAAGAAAAAGGGCGTCCGGGGGATTTACTAACGGCAGCAGATAAAGCTGCCGAAGCCACCATCCTGGAAATTTTACGCCGCCACTTTCCCGACCATTCCATCCTGGCAGAAGAATCAGGGCGACTGGGAGAAAATAAAAGTGAATACCTCTGGGCGATCGATCCCCTAGATGGTACTACCAACTTCGCTCACCAGTACCCCTTTTTCGCTACCTCGATCGGACTTTTGATTGACGGAATTCCCCAAGTAGGTGCTATTTTCGATCCGTTTCACAACGAACTGTTTCGCGCCGCTAAAGGTTTGGGAGCAACGCGCAACCGTCGCCCCATCAGCGTTTCCGCAACATCCGATCTGAGCAAGAGCTTATTGGTTACAGGCTTTGCCTACGATCGCCGAGAGACAGCTGACAACAACTACGCCGAGTTTTGTCACCTCACTCATCTTACACAAGGCGTGCGGCGCAGCGGCTCAGCATCCCTCGATCTAGCCCATGTCGCTTGCGGTCGTCTTGATGGATACTGGGAAAGAGGACTTTCTCCTTGGGACATAGCCGCAGGAGTTGTAGTGGTGCTGGAGGCAGGCGGTAACGTAACCGCTTACGATCGCAGTTCCTTGCAAATTGATTCAGGCCGAATTCTTGCCACCAACGGTCATATTCATCACAGCCTCAGTAGCGAACTTATGCAGGTTCGTCCATTATCAGGTTGGAGTAATGCCGTAGATTCACGCTAGCGCATCGTTAGAGGTGGCGAAGTACACTAGAATTAATCGCTCCAAAACTTGGAAACTACACTATGGCTTTTAATATAGAACGGGGACTATTCAAGTTAGAGTTTACCGATCACCACGCAGTTTTAGGAGTCCCATTGGATGCCGCGCCCAACGATATCCGCAAACGATATCTCAAAATTTCCCGTCGCCTGCATCCTGACAGCTGCACTGCCGAAAGCGAACCAGTAAAACAGCAGGCAAGCCAGTTATTTGCAAAACTGGTGAATCCAGCTTACGAACACTTGTTTGGGGAGCAAAGTCGGGCTGAACATAATGCACTCTTGAGTCGCATGGGCAAACGCCTCGTTCAGGAACAAAACAAAATCGAGATTCATAGCGAAGCCGCCAAGAAGTTAAGCAAATCAGGCAACTTGGATGTAGAGTATAAAACCGCACTCCAAAGCTTGGCGGAAAAGGAATATGAAGCGCTCGATCGAGTTCTGGAACAAATTGCTGAAATCAGCGAACTGAATTTGATTTACTTGCTCAGAAAAGCGACTCTGGGGCAAAGTACCAAAGCTCCACAGACTCCTCCAAAATCGACAACAGCAGCAGGTACGGCAAACCCACCCGGAAAAGGAACAGCACCTGTTACTGAAAAGAAAATTGAAAAGCAGGAAACTTCACCGACTGAGACTTATTGCCGTCGCGCCGCAGATTATCTCGACAAAAACTACCCTGCTAAAGCGCTTTTGGAAATGAAGGATGCGCTCAAAATGGAGCCAAACAACAGTCGCTGCCACGCGCTACTGGCAATGGCTTATTGGAAGCAAGACCAGGGAACAATGGCTAAGATTCACATGAATCAGGCTTTGAAGTTCAATCCTCAAGAACCAACAGCATTAGAGGTCAAAAAATTGATGGAAAAGCTGGCAGAAAAATCCGCTTCTGCTGCTAAGAAGAAGGAAGCCGAAAAAAACAGTGGCGGTTTATTTCGCCTGTTTCGTGGTGGTAAAAATCCAGAGAAAAAAGAGAAGAAAAAGTAATGGTGCATCAATCACCCCCCTCTTTTCCTCCAAAAAGGGGGGATGCCAAAGGCGGAACTTTTATCCGCTCAGATGACAAAGGACTCAACTTTTATGCGCCTGGGGCGCGAGATTTATTGCCCCTGGATGTTACCCAAAAACGCTGGATTGAAGACCGCTTGCAGCAGGTATATCATCGGTGGGGCTATCACCGGATTATTACTTCAACAATTGAGCGGTTGGATACTCTGATGGCTGGCGGGGCGATCGATCGCTCAACGGTTCTGCAATTGCAAAATGCAGAGGAAGAGGGACTGGGATTGCGCCCAGAACTGACGGCTAGTATCGCACGGACGGCAGTAACCCGGATGGCTGGCGTCACCTATCCTCAGCGCCTGTATTACAATGCCAATGTGTTTCGCCGATCGCCAGAAGGTAGCCACAACAATCAGCAGGAGTTCTACCAAGCTGGGGTGGAACTGATCGGCGGCGGCGGATTGCTGGCGGATGCGGAGATTTTGCTGCTGCTGGCAGAATGTATGCATACTCTGGGTTTGAGCAATTGGTATTTGATTTTGGGAGAGGCGGGGCTGACTCGAAGTTTGCTTTCTCCTTTCCCGGATGTTTTGCAAGATAAGGTGCGGCGGGCTCTAGCACATCTCGATCGCGTTACCCTGGAAACACTGCCTCTGTCAGAGGAACTCCGCGATCGAGCTTTGATGTTGCTAGATTTGCGCGGACGTCCCGCTGACGTGCTGCAAAAAGTTGCCCATCTAGAACTACAGCCGCCTCAGCAAGAAGCTCTCAACAATCTTAAATCTCTTGTAGAGTTACTAGAAGGAGGCTTTCCGAAGTTAGGCGATGGAGGCGCGATCGCTTCTAAGGTGATTCTCGACCTCAGCTTAATTCAAACCTTTGACTACTACACTGGCATAGTGTTTGAAGCAGTTGGCGAAACGGAAACAGGAAAGCGCGTTTTGGGACAGGGAGGTCGCTACGACCAATTGCTGAGCCTTTATCATCCCCAAGGACAAAACGTTCCCGGTATCGGCTTTTGCCTTAATATAGAAGACCTTCACCAAGCTTTGCTGCCTACATCTCAGTTACCGCACCAAACGCCTGGTATCGACTGGTTAGTTGTACCCGAAACTCCCCAAGCTTATCCCGCTGCTTTTGCTTACGCTCAAACTCTCAGAGATTCGGTTAATTTAGTGCGAGTGGAAATAGATTTGCTCGGACGCGATCGAGATGCTATCCGGGACTACGCTATTCGTCGCCGCATCCCCCAAATTGCCTGGATCGAAGGGGAAGGGTCACCAACGATTGAAGCGCTTTCCGTAGTCTTGAGTCCTGAGTCCTGAGTATGACCCCACGGATGAATCCGGGGGCTTGGAACCATTTACTGAGTTTCGTGAGAAAAAAGGCATTAAAATTCGTAATGTAGGTTAGAACAAGAGTTCTATCTGGTCTAGTCTGCCGAATTTCGAGAGAGAGAACACTTTGCCGCACACGATTGTTACCAATACTTGCGAAGGCGTTGCCGATTGCGTGGACGCCTGTCCCGTTGCTTGCATTCACGAAGGCCCCAGCAAAAATGCTAAAGGTACTGACTGGTACTGGATTGGTGCGATTCGTTTAGCCTAAAGCAAGCTGAAAAGCTTGCAGGACGGTTAGCCCAGTCGATGAGGCTGGTGACAACTGATTACATTTGAAGGTGCAAGTCCTTCCCCTCAAGTGCAGAGGTGAAAGCATATCCCCTATTTTGATGAGGTAGCAACCATCAGGGTAAAGCGGGGGTAAAAGACAGAATACTGATAGCCGAATTTGGTAACTGTCGAGCAAGAGTCCATGCGTAGCGAAAGCAAAGATGTGTCTGAACCATCGTCATACCAAATGGTGTAACGGCTAATCCAGGAATCCCTGGAAAACACCAAGCCAAAAGGCAAGGATAGGGCGTAGGCGGTTCGATTCCCGACCTACAAGCACCGCCCACAAACCCGGTGGATAACATCACGCTAAAGATTCAACAGGTGTAATCGGAACGAAGTAACCCTTATATATCTCTGGAAGGTCGAAAATCCAGTAAGTAGCTAACGAACGGTATGTAGGGGCGGGATTGTATCAGAAGCGAATGCCTCACTGTAATGGTGAGGATATGCAGACGGATACACGATAACTCCAAAAGGAAGAAAGACAAGTAGCAATGAATAAGTCTAATACGCAGAACAATCTGACGGTGGAATGGAAAGACCTTAATTGGCGAAAGTTGGAGAGGGTAACTTTCAAGTTGCAAAAGCGAATTTTCCAAGCGAGTGAGCGTGGCGATGTTAAAGCAGTTCGCAAACTTCAGAAGACCTTGATTAGGTCTTGGTCTGCAAAGTGTATTGCGGTTAGAAGGGTCACTCAGGATAATCAAGGTAAGAATACGGCGGGAGTGGATGGTGTGAAAACATTGACCCCAAGACGCCGTATGACCTTGGCAAGCGGCCTGAGAATCACTGGTAAATCCAAACCCGCCCGTAGGGTGATGATTCCCAAACCAGGAACAGAGGAAAAACGACCACCAGGAATACCGACGATATATGACCGGGCTTTGCAAGCGTTAGTAAAATTAACGTTGGAACCAGAATGGGAGGCCAAGTTCGAGCCAAACAGTTACGGTTTCAGACCAGGACGTTCGTGTCACGATGCGATAGGAGCAATTTACAACATCATCAATCAAAAAGCCAAATACGTGCTGGATGCTGATATTGCAAAATGTTTCGACCGTATAAACCATGAAGCGCTACTAACAAAGGTCAATACTTTCCCGACAATGAGACGGCAGATAAAAGCATGGCTCAAAGCCGGGGTTATTGACCAGGGTGAGTTATTCCCTACCAATGAGGGTACACCACAAGGAGGGGTAATTTCCCCCCTACTGGCGAATATTGCCTTACACGGTATGGAGGAGCGGGTTAAGCAATACGCAGAAACGCTAAAGGGGCAAAAAGAGAATAACCGACAAGCCCTGAGCTTAGTTCGATACGCAGATGACTTTGTGATAATACACGAAGATATCAGCGTAGTACAAACCTGTCAGAAAATAATTGCAGAATGGCTAAGTGACATTGGATTGGAGTTAAAACCAAGCAAAACAAAATTAACCCACACCTACAGCGAATACGAAGGTAATGCTGGGTTTGAGTTTCTAGGATTCCACATTCAACAGCACAAATCAGGTAACTACCGATGTGCCAAGAGTTCTCATGGAAAACCGCTGGGTTTTAACACACTAATCACCCCTGACAAAGCCAAAATAAAAACCCACCTGAAGAAGATTGCTGAAGTAATAGATGCTCACAAGACTGCCCCTCAAGCTGCCCTGATTAGCAAGCTGAATCCAATCATTAGGGGATGGTCAAACTATTACTCAACAGTAGTCAGCAAGGAAACCTTCTCAAAGGTTGACCATTTGGTATGGGATAAGTTAAGAGCCTGGGTTAGGAATAGGGGGAAAGGTGACATCAATAAGGACAAGTACTGGCGAACAGTAGGAGATCGAAATTGGTGTTTCAGTACAGAGGATGGTTTAGAGTTAGCCGATCATGCAGCGACGCCAATTGTAAGGCACGTCAAAGTGAAAGGGGAAGCTAGTCCATACAACGGTAACTGGATTTATTGGAGTAAACGACGTGGAGAATACCCTGGAACCTCTAGCAGAGTTGCAAAATTACTCAAGAGACAACAGGGTAAATGTACCCACTGTGGTCTGTACTTCACAAGTACAGACATTGTAGAAGTTGACCATGACAAACCAAAATCGCTAGGTGGTAAAGATACCTACGATAACCTAAGACTTCTACACACACATTGTCACGACACAAAAACGGCCAACGACGGCTCTCTTAAGAGCTACGAAGATAACCCGTTTTGAATCGTATCCATAACAAGGATGGAGTTATTGAGGAGCCGGATGAGACGAAAGTCTCACGTCCGGTTCTGAAGGAGAGGTAGGGGTAGCAATGCCCATATCGACTCTAACATTTTGCCACCTGTATTGACTGTGGCATTTGTTTGCAAGTATGTCCTGTAGAAGGGGCGATCGTCCCAGAAGAACGCCCAGATTTGCAAAAAACGCCTCAGTAGTTAATTGAAGAATTGCAGATTTTAGATTTCAAATTGTCAATTCAAAATAAATTTGAAATCTGCAATTCTTCTATCTAAAATTTCCTAATGACAACTGACAACTGACCACTGACAACTGACAACTGACAACTGACAACTGACAACTGACCACTGACCACTGACAACTGACCACTGACAACTGACCACTGACCACTGACCACTGACAACTGACAACTGACCACTGACCACTGACAACTGACCACTGACAACTGACCACTGACCACTGACAACTGACCACTGACAACTGACCACTGACTAATGACTAACGATCCTTTATTAGAAGTTGAAGATGTTTATGCAGGGTATGTCAAAGATTTGGATATCCTGCAAGGCGTCAATTTCAAAATTTATCCAGGTGAATTGGTGGCGGTAATCGGCCCTAATGGGGCCGGTAAATCAACGCTGGCTAAAACTATCTTTGGACTCCTAACACCCCACCGAGGCAAAATAACTTTCAAAGGCGAAAACATTGCTGGCTTAAAGTCGGATCGAATCGTTCAACGGGGGATGTGCTACGTTCCCCAAATCGCCAATGTGTTCCCTTCCCTTTCGGTGGAAGAAAATTTAGAGATGGGCGCTTTTATCCGCAATATCTCTTTGCAACCGCTGAAGGATAAAATTTTTGCCTCTTTTCCCGTTTTGGCAAAGCGCCGCCACCAACGTGCTGGTACTCTCTCTGGCGGAGAACGCCAAATGTTGGCGATGGGAAAGGCTTTGATGCTCGAACCGAGTCTGCTGCTGCTGGATGAACCTTCGGCTGCTTTGTCTCCTATTCTGGTAAACAATGTTTTTGAGCAGATTAAACAGATTAATCAGACGGGAACTGCTATTGTGCTGGTGGAGCAAAATGCTCGGAAAGCTCTGGAAATGTCCGATCGCGGTTATGTGTTGGAGGCTGGACGCGATCGCTTCTCTGGCCCCGGCATAGAATTGTTGAATGACCCCAAAGTCGGCGAACTCTATCTAGGAATCAGTGCTTTACATTAATTTTTCTTGTAAGTAGTGTTGATCTCAACGCGGTTTTGCTGTATATTAGAGTAATTAGTTTAATAATGGGATGTTTTTGGCTGTAAAAATTTAGGACAGATTCCCATTATAAAGAAAATCATTCAGACATAATTCTATTGTATCACCAAGCAGCCAGAAAAAATCGCGCCGACTTGATGAAATAATATTTAATATTGACAGATGCAGATAGATAGCCGAAAGACAAGATGAGAGACTTCAGAGAATTACCGGAATGGGAAAAAGCGCACGAACTGACAGTAGCGGTTTATGAAACGACCAGCGAGTTTCCCGAAAAGGAGATGCTTGGGTTAACGCAACAGATTCGTTTAGCTAGTGCTGCCGTCCCCATCAAAATCGCGCAGGGATGCGCCAGAGATGACAAAGGGGAACAAGTGAGTTTACTTGAAGTGGCAGCAGATTCAGCAATTGAGTTGGAATATTACTTGTTACTCAGTTATGAATTAGAGTTAATAAATATCTCTGAATACGATCGCCTGATCAGCGGAGTAGTGGAAGTGAAAGAAAAGCTGGAATCTTTAATCGAAAGGCTGAAAACTAATTCCTGATTGCCTTTACTCGAATATAGGAGGCCAAAGTTCGGCAATTGGCAATTCCCAACCGGGGAACAACTCTGGTATTGTGAGTATATCGCCATCTCCGAGTACTTGGGGTTGAGCGTTCAGACGATAAACTGTTACAGTCAGCTTATCGGGGTCGATCAAAATCCCCACATCTGTTCCCAGTCTAAGGAATAAGTCAATTTTCTCTTCGATGGGCTTAATGCGATCGGTTTTAGACTTAATTTCTACCATCAAGTCGGGGACTAACTCAACAAAATTTCGCTGACTGCGCTTGAGTTTTGCGGCGCGGACAAAAGAAACATCTGGCGCACGTAAGTTTGAGTTAGGTAAGATAAAGCCAGCACTAGAACCAGTCAGGCGACCTAGATTGCGTGGTAGTAACCACATACCTAAGAAAATTAGTAACCGAGAACCAATTTCGTCTGATGTGTAATCGCATGGCCCCATAACTACAATTTTCCCATCCACTAACTCGTATTGCCAGTCTGGATGCTCAGATTGTAGTTCTTCTAAGTCTTTGATAGTTAGAAACATCAGGTAACCTCTAGTTAATTGGTGACTCTATATCAGATCTTGTACTATCACTACCTTTATTTGTGACTATCAAACTCCAATCTCACCATCTGCAAGCTATCCGCACTCACGCCGAAAGCACGTATCCCGAAGAGTGCTGCGGCATCATAGTAGGACATTTGGGCGATGATAGCAAAACTGTGGTGGAAATTTGGGCAACCGAGAATGCCTGGAGTGCTGAAGTGGCGGAGGAGTTTCCGGGGAGTAAAAGGCGGCGATATGCGATCGCACCTCGTGATATGCTAAAAGCACAGCGAGAAGCACGCGATCGGGCCATGAATATCATCGGCATCTACCATTCGCACCCAGATCATCCGGCGATTCCCTCAGAAATGGATCGTGCGATCGCATGGCCGGTGTATTCTTATATCATTGTCTCAGTGCCGCAAAGCAAAGCTGGGGAACTGCAAAGCTGGTGTCTAGACGACAGCCACCAGTTTCAGCCAGAGGAAATTATCACCGAAATTTAAAACAAATTATAAAAATTACAGAAACGCAAACGCACAAAGGATACTCTTTTTAGATAGGATCTAAATCCGCTCTTCCCTATCAGACTGCCATGCTCAATCCCAATCTGGATGAAATCCAGTTATCCAAAGAAGAATACGAACGCTACTCCCGTCACCTAATTTTACCAGAAGTAGGACTGGAAGGGCAAAAACGCCTCAAAGCTGCCAGCGTCCTCTGCATCGGTACGGGTGGACTGGGTTCTCCACTGCTACTGTACCTCGCAGCGGCGGGTGTAGGACGCATCGGTATTGTGGATTTCGATGTTGTCGATAGTTCCAACCTGCAACGCCAAGTCATCCACGGCACATCTTGGGTAGGTAAACCCAAAATTGAATCTGCCAAAAACCGAATTCTGGAAATCAACCCGAATTGCCAGATAGACTTGTACGAAACCCGGATAAGTTCAGAAAACGCTCTCGACATCATTAAACCTTATGACATTGTAGTGGATGGTACAGACAACTTCCCCACCCGCTACCTCGTAAACGATGCCTGCGTTTTGCTGAATAAGCCTAACGTCTACGGTTCCATCTTCCGGTTTGAAGGACAAGCTACCGTCTTTAACTACGAAGGTGGCCCTAATTACCGCGACTTGTACCCGGAACCGCCGCCGCCGGGGATGGTTCCCTCTTGTGCGGAAGGTGGCGTATTGGGTATTTTGCCGGGAATTATTGGTGTGATCCAAGCAACGGAAACCGTCAAAATTATATTAGGAAAAGGCACAACTCTCAGCGGTAGACTGGTGCTTTTCAACGCGCTGGAAATGAAGTTTCGGGAATTGAAACTGCGACCAAATCCTATCCGTCCGGTGATTGAAAAGTTGATAGACTACGAACAATTCTGCGGTATTACCCAAGCAAATGCAGAGGAGCGTCAACGCCAGATGGAAATGCAAGAAATGACTGTGCTAGAATTGAAGCAGCTGCTTGATAGTGGTGTTGATGATTTTCTACTGCTTGATGTTCGCAATCCGAATGAGTACGAAATTGCTAAGATTCCCGGTTCTGTTTTAGTGCCATTACCGGATATCGAAAGTGGTAATGGTATTGAGAAGGTTAAAGAATTGCTCAACGGTCATCGCTTGATTGCACATTGTAAGATGGGCGGTCGATCGGCTAAGGCGCTGGGCATTTTGAAGGAAGCTGGAATTGTTGGTACGAATGTGAAAGGCGGTATTACTGCTTGGAGTCGCGAAGTCGATGCTTCGGTTCCTGAGTATTAAGAGATCCCCCCAACCCCCCTTCCCAAGGGGGCTAAGAAATTGTAGAAATTGTAGGGTGGGGATTGCCCACCTTAAGTAGGTCAGCGCAAATAAATCATTATTGGTACGTAGTTGCGCTTTAGCGCAACTACGTACCAAATCCAGGAATTTTATGTTTTGTTACATTGCCGACCTACTTACCTTCTATTCTGAAATGTTTGGATGCAAGATTGAAAATTTGTTTTGTTGTTAGAAGTTACTAGGTTAAAGTTGAGGCGACGAAGATTGTTTAGTTCGATCGGTCTACCTGCGCCAAACTGCAATTTGGGATTGTCTTCCGCAAGTGGGGCGGCAGCGGTGACGTTAATAATTCTATTGCGGCTGGCGGTGCCTTTAAAGCAATACCAATCATCGGTTTCGCTGTGGTAGTCACGTCCTATAATTGTCCGCCCGGTTTTGCGAATAATTAGATAGCGATCGCCGGGTCGGTCGGGAGTGGAGGATTCACCGTAAAAATAATCTCCATTAAGGAGACTTTGCAACGTTTGTTGAGGTTGGGCTAAAACTAAGGATGCGGTACAAGTTGCAATTGTTAGCCCTAGCGCGAAGTTAAAAAATAATTGATGCTTAATTGACATTTTCTTCTACATTTGCATACTAGAATCGTAACTAATACAAAAATGGGCTAACAACATGGATGCCTCTAGAAATCAGCCAAATGTTTTGTGGTTGCAAGTCTGGGGTTTAGCAGGAGTGCAGGGGGCAATTACCCTCAGTTGGCTGATTTATAAATTGTATCTGCCTCAGTTGTTCGTGCAATTTGGCTTTCCCAAAGAGTTGGCTGCTGGGTTGCTAATTTTTGAAAATGCGTTGGCGATCGTAATGGAACCCCTAATGGGAGGTCTTTCGGATCGCGCTAACCGCTGGTTAGGCAGTCGCTTTCCGTTGATCTCGGTTGGGGTTATCCTGTCATCGGCGTTGTTTATCGCTATCCCGGCGGTTGTCGTTTTCCGCAATTTATTCGAGGGGATACGCTGGGTGTTACCGCTGTTGATGGTAGGGTGGGCTTTGTCGATGGCGGTGTTTCGCTCTCCGGCGATATCTTTGCTGGGGAAATATGCCACAAGACCTGAGTTACCGATGGCTGCTAGTTTTCTAACTTTGACTGGTGGGGTAATTGGCGCATTCAAACCGATCGCGGATGATTTTGTGGTTAGCACGGGGCCAATGGTTGCTTTTGCGTCCGGTTCATTTGTCCTTTTAGGTGCAGCTGCGCTGTTGCGTTTTTTAGATCCACCAGAAACACCGACACCGGAGGAGACTTCCCCCACTCCCCCACTCCCCCCCTCCCCCACTCACCCCCTCATACTGCCGCTGGGATTAATTTTGTTAACTGGTGCGGGTGTGAATTGGGGTTCGAGTTTCTTGATGGACGCAATTCCCAAGATGTTGAAAAGCCAATGGCCGACTGCTAATATTCCTTGGCTGCTTTTTGCGATTGCGATCGCCACCGCTTTTGCTGCACTTCCCGCAGGGGAGTTAGCGGTGAAATTGGGGAACCGTCGGGCAATGCTAATTGGCATTGGTGCCACAATACCGCTGTTGCTGCTGATGGTTTTGATACCCAGTTGGTTTACCGTGGCAGTAGCGCTAATTGGTTTATTAGCATTTTTTAGTTTAATTGTCAATGGTGCTGTGCCTTTTGCTTTGTCGCTGATGCCACCGCGCTGGTCGGGATTGGGTGTGGGAATATATTTTGGTGGAATTGGAGGTGCGTCGAGTTTGTTTGGGATCTTATTCCCGAAATTGGCAAGCATTACACCCTTGATGAGTGGGATTTTGGGTGCGATCGCATTTTTAGCTACCGCCGTTTGCATTGCGTTGAGTACCAAGCTACAACCAACACCGCAAACAGTAGAAGCCTAAGCAATACACGTTTTGTGTTATAGCAAAGTGCTGAGTGCAAGGTCAGCCGTACAAATACAGTCTCCGCCTTGCTTTGAGCGTTCAATACTGTCCTAACCTATGTGACTGTGGCTATATCTACCATTTTCGTCCATGCGGTCTCCTAATTGGCTTATTATACCAAATCCGCAACGATTACCCCCTTTATGTCTCTAGGCTGTAGAGACGTTTCATGAAACGTCTCTACAATGTTTAGGCCAAAAATTCTCATGGGGTAATGAACCCGGATTTGGTATCAGTTGCAGGAAGTACACCCGGAGAAACCCGGTTTCTTTAAGAAACCGGGTTTCTCTGTACCTCACTCTCGGAGAAAAACGCTCTAATCATTGTGACGCGCAGAAAATAAGCCCATAGTGATTGCTGTTGCAATACTTCTTTAGACAGAAGTGCGATCGACTGTTAAAGTGTAAATTAATATAAATTAATTTTGTAACATTGAAAACAAAACCAAATTCCACGTCGTTGCTTTAGGTGAACTATACAATAAAAAAGCGCCATAGATAGTTTAGACAATAAAGTTAACCCGCCATGCCGCACGTCTTATTAATCGATGATGAAGAAGCGTTACGTGCCAGCCTCACCTACTCTTTAGTAAAAGAAGGCTACCAGGTAACAACTGCACCAGATGGAATGACCGCACTCAAACTGTTTCACAAACAAGTGCCAGATGTGATTATTTTAGACTTGATGCTACCGGGAATAGATGGCATGGAGATCTGCTGGCGTTTGAGGGCATATTCTGATGTACCCATAGTCATGCTGACAGCGAAAGATCAGGACATTGACAAAATCTGGGGGTTAGAAGCAGGTGCAGATGACTATGTAACCAAACCATTCAACACTCGCGAACTCTTGGCACGGATAAAAGCCGTCCTACGCCGTCGCGCTGGCGATCGAAACCCGGTGCAGGAAGATTGAATCCTGGCAGATTGTTGGTTTGCTCAAAATTCAAAACTTTTAAAAAATGAGTTTGTCCCCAATTCGGATTAGATGGAATTCCATTCACACAAAACTCTTAGCCAGCTACCTGGCACTCACAGCATTGGGGACATCCGTCCTAGCAGGCTACATATTGATGTCTTTTCATGCCTATTTTATGAGAAGCAGGCAGGCTGATTTAGATGCCTGGAGTACTGCCCTAAGCGAAACTTTAGCTGATGCCCTAGAGGAGAATAAATTAGAGCGGGTGAACGTGACAGTGCAACGTTACGGGGCACCGGAAACAATCACTTTGCGCGTTTTTGCGCCAGATGGTCGCCTGCTGTCAACTTCTGCGCCCGACATAGACCGGCAGGTAACCAACTGGTTGGAGGTTCCTGGAATGAGGGAAGCGTTTAAAAATAAGATGATGCAAGGGATTGCTAAAGGTGTACTGACAAAAGATGACAGGTTGTACGTAGCACGCCCTATATACCGCAACGGTCGCCTACTGGGTGTCTTGCGGATGTCGATAACGCTCAAGCAGTTCCAGCGTCAGTTTCAAACAATTATTTGGACAATTTTAGGAACGCTAGTCCTGACTTTTATTCTCTGTGCAGCGATCAGCGAATACCTTACCCGCAATATTGCCAGACCGATTCAGGCAATGTGCAACTTCGCCATCCGCATGGGTGGAGGTCATTTTGGCGACAAACTGAACATCGGTCAAGGCGATGAGGTGGGCCAATTAGCGGCTGAGCTGAACCGAATGAGTGTGCGACTAGCTTCTCTGGATAATGAGCGTAGAGCATTTCTGGCTAGCGTATCTCACGAGTTGCGTACTCCTGTCAGTAATGTATTTGTGACGCTGGAAGCACTGAGCAATGGAGCCGCTGAGGAGCCGGAATTGCGCGATCGCTTCATCCAGACTGCACAGGACGAGACAAAGCGGTTGTCGCGTCTAATTCACGACCTGCTAGACCTGGGACGACTAGAAGCGGGTATAACAGCCCTAGAACAGCAAACTGTGAAATTGAAATCCCTCATCAATCGTGCCGTACAAGCGATGGAAACCCGGATGAAATCTAGCAGTGTTGGTATCAATCTAGATGTTGCTGACATTGAGTTACAGGGCGATCCAGAACGGCTGCTGCAAGCTTTTTTAAATGTACTGGACAACGCGATTAAATTTTCAGGGCCGAATTCTAAAGTCTTTATCTGTGCATATAAAGAAAGCAGTGAGGTTATGGTAAAATTTCGCGACCAAGGGCTGGGTATCACCGACAGCGATATGCCTCATATTTTTGAACAGTTTTATACAGCCGATCGATCGCGCAAAGGTAGTGGGACTGGCTTGGGGTTGGCGATCGCACGGCGAATTGTGGAAGCGCATGGCGGAAGTATTACCGCTACCAGTAATGGTAAAGGCCAGGGGGCAACATTAACTATTTGCCTTCCGCTGGAATCGCGCTCTCTTGTTTAAATACATCGTCCAATAGGGAAGAGGGAGATTCGTTTAACCAACCTTTGCGGACAAATTCAGCATAGGTATCGTCTTCAATGGCTACAAGATCTTTTTGCAGTTGATCAACGGTAAACTCTTGTATCTGAGGATGTCGAGCGTACAGCTGGTCGATTTCTTTCTGAACGCTATCTAGTTGTTCTTGAAGGCGATCTGTCAGTTGCTGATAATATTCGGGTTCGATTTCTGGACTAATAGCTGCTTGGGATAGGTGGTTTAAAATTCTATTGATAGTAACGCGACGGGCGATCGCTTCCAGGTATTCCTGACGCTGCGTGCGATCGCTTAATAGCCCCAACTTTTCCAGCAAAGTTTTAGTTGTTACACCTTGTACCAACAGGGTAAATAACACTACTCCAAATACAATCGCGATCGTTGCTTCCCGATTAGGCAATCCAGTTGGTATACTTAATGCCAAGGCAATAGATACAGAACCCCGTAAGCCTCCCCACCATAGCACCGTTTGATCTGGTAAAGAAATTTCGGATTTTGCTAACCAATTACACAATCCTCCTAGCCCGTAAATTGCTAATGCTCGCGTCAGGATTACAGCTGCGATCGCTATAGCAATTGAGCCTAAATTCTCTCCCAAACCGGCAAAGCTGATCTGGTCGCCAATTAAGAGAAAAACAATTGAATTGAGGAAAAAAGCGACAAACTCCCAAAATTCAGTCACAACAACCCGCGTGCGCGGATTCATGCCAATGCGGGAGCCGAAATTCCCCAATATCAAACCAGTAATAACAACTGCAATCACTCCAGATCCACCCAAGTCCTCGGCAACCAAATAGGCCCCATAGGCCGAAATTAAGGTGATTGATTGCTCAACGAATGGCAGATCGAATCGTTGAGTGAGGTAGGATATGCCGAAACCGATGAAGATTCCCACACCAATCCCAATCCCCACAAAAGTCAAGAATTCAACTATTAGAGACTGGATGGTAAATTCAGTGGTTCCAAAAGAAAATCCTACTAAAAACGTAAAGGCGACTACAGCAATGCCGTCATTAAATAAACTCTCTCCCTCCATGAGCATAGAGAGGCGTTTTTCAACTCCTAATTCTCGGAATAGCGCAATCACAGAAACCGGATCTGTTGCGGAAACGCTAGCGCCTATCAACAAAGCTGTAGCAAGTGAAATTCCAGCTAGTTGCCATAGCGCTAAAGCTGTACCAGCAACGGAAATAACCACCCCAAAAACAGCGTAAATACTAATCGGCACCAAATCCCGTTTCAGGGCGGGCCATTGCATATTCCATGCCGCTTCAAATAGCAGGGGGGGTAAAAAAATGAACAGGATTAGTGGGGGGGAAAGGTTAACTAGCCGGACATCGATAAAGGCTAAACCCAACCCCGCAATTACCAGCAGTAAAGTGTAGGGAATTTGCCGAAACCAACTAACGCTTTGGGATAGCGTCGCCACACTCAAGGAAACTAAAAGCACCAGTATGAATTGCTTGAGATTTTCCTCAATGCCAATTCCGGCAGCGATCGTCACTAGGAACATAGTATAAGTTGTCAAGCATATAACGTTGCTAGTTTATATTGTATGGGATCGAGGGATCTGGTATGGTGCTGGGCAATTAAATTCTGTGATAATTAACTCAAAATTACCCCTGTCTCCAGTCCCTAGCCCCTATTTTCATTCCCGCAAGACGTAGCCTATACCCCGCACAGTTTGAATCAGGCGCGACTCGTTGTTTGCTTCTAGTTTGAGGCGTAAGTAGCGGATATAAACTTCGATGATGTTGGAATCACCCATAAAATCATAACCCCAAACTTGTTCTAAAATACGATCGCGCGTTATCACTTGTTGGGGATGCACGAGTAAGTATTCCAATAGGTCGAATTCTTTGGCGGTTAATTCGATCGCGCGGTCACCCCGATAGACCTGCCGCGAGCTGCGGTTTAAACTTAAGTCAGCAAATTGGATCAGATCCGCGTTTGATTCCTGGGTTCTTCGCAGATGTGCGCGCACTCTGGCTAGCAATTCCTCGACGCTGAAGGGTTTGACCACGTAGTCATCAGCACCAGCATCCAAACCCGCAACGCGATCGGTCACTTCATCTTTAGCGGTTAATAAAATAATCGGCACTTTATCGCCAGTAGTTCGCAGGCGACGACAAATTTCCAAACCCGATATTCCCGGAAGCATCCAATCGAGAATCACCAAATCCGGTTTCTCCTCCCGTACCGCCCCCAAACCAGCGATTCCATCATGAAAAACGCTGACTCGATGCCCTTCATAGCTTAGCTCCAGTTCTACAAATCGAGCCAGTTTGACTTCATCTTCAACCAATAAGATGTGCGCCGTCATGATTGTTAACTATTTTAAAGCTCCTTTATTTTTAGCATAAATTCTCCGCACTGTTGAATCAATTCTGCAACTAAACCCGTCCATCCAGTTTGATGACTCGCACCAAGTCCGCTACCGTTATCGCCGTTAAAGTATTCATAGAAAAGAATGTAATCGCGCCAATGAGGGTCAGTTTGTAATTTTTGAATCCGACCGTAAACGGGCCGATCGCCAGAGGAATCTTTAAGAAAAATTCTTGTTAGTCTGCGAGACAATTCATCTGCAACTTCCCCAAGCGTCATTTCTTGACCAGAACCTGTCGGACACTCGATTTTAAAATCATCTCCCAGGTAAGAATGAAACTTGTGCAGCGATTCAATAATCAGATAATTGACTGGGAACCAAACTGGGCCGCGCCAATTGGAATTTCCCCCAAAAAGGCTGCTGCTAGATTCGGCTGGTTCGTAATCTACCCGGAACTCACATCCATCTATATTAAAAACATAAGGATGTTTGGCGTGATATTTAGAAAGGGCGCGGATGCCATAATCGCCAAAAAACTCTGTTTCATCAAGCAATTTTTGGAGAATACGCTTCAATTTACTCCGATAGACAATTGCTAGCAGTCTTGTGGCACCAATACCAGGTGTTTCCATGCAAGCGACATTTTGTTTCAAATCGGGACGATTTCTAATAAACCATTCCAGCCGTTTTTTAAAGCCTGGAAGCTGCTTTATAGTTTCCGGTTCAAGTGTTTCAACGGCGAAAAGCGGAATCAGCCCAACCATTGAACGCACTTTCAAAGTTAAATGGCGATTTTCGGTTAAATGCAGAACATCATAGTAAAAACCATCCTCTTCATCCCAGAGTGACGCCTCTACATCTCCCAAGTTATTCATCGCGTCAGCTATGTAGAGGAAATGCTCGAAAAATTTGCTAGCGATGTCTTCGTAAGTCGAATTTGTTTTAGCTAGTTCGAGTGCGATCGCAAGCATATTCAGACAGTACATACCCATCCAACTTGTACCATCTGACTGGTCAATATGTCCGCCAGTAGGAAGTTCTGAACTTCTATCAAAAACCCCAATATTATCTAATCCTAAAAATCCACCCTGAAAAACATTTTTACCCTCTATATCCTTCCGATTCACCCACCAAGTAAAATTGAGCAGCAACTTTTGAAATACTCGCTCCAAAAAATGTTTATCTGCCCGTCCATACATTTTTTCTTCTATCTTATAAATACGCCATGCAGCCCAAGCATGAACGGGCGGATTTACATCGCTAAATTTCCACTCATACGCTGGAATTTGACCGTTGGGGTGCATATACCATTCACGAGTTAATAGATCCAATTGCTTTTTAGCAAAATCAGGATCGATCGTCGCCAACGGAATGACGTGAAAAGCTAAATCCCAAGCTGCAAACCAAGGATATTCCCATTTATCCGGCATCGACAGAATATCATCGTTATAGAGATGAAACCACTCGCAATTTCTCCCTTTCTTCCGGTCTTGTGGTGGCGCTGGAGCAGCCATATCACCATTTAACCACTCTTCTACAACATAGTGATAATATTGCTTACTCCACAACATTCCTGCAAAAGCTTGTCGCTGCACATTTCGCTCGTCTTCTGTCAGAGATGATGGACTAATGCGTTGATAAAATTGATCCGCTTCTTGCTGGCGATTTTGAAAAATAGTATCAAATTCTGTGCCAAAAGGCTGCGCTAAATTGGCAGATTCAGTCAGTCGCAGTTGGATTATTTTAGTTTCACCTGCACCGATGTTTAATAAATAATTTGCTGCTACTTTCGTACCGATTTTATTGGGATTAATCGCCGATTTGTGACCGTAGACAATATAATCGTTAATTCCATCTTTGACATAATTAGAAGGATTGCTAACATCAAATAATCTACAATTGTTCGTTTCGTTTTCTGTAAATAAAAATTCCGTTAAATCGTTACAATAAAGCCATCTTTCACCCAGTTCTGGATGCGATGCTTCTATGACACTGAATTGAGTTTCTGCTTTGCTGACTTTCAGAAATGGCTTATCTTTATTTCCATTCCAGGCCCAAGTGTTACGAAACCAAAGAGTGGGTAAAAGATGTAGGGTCTTCGCTTCTTGGCCTCGATTGGCAACACTAATTTTAATTAAAATATCGTCTGGAGAGTTCTTGGCATACTCTACGAAAACATCAAAGTAACGGTCATCATCAAAAACACCTGTGTCGAGCAGTTCAAATTCTGGGTCTTTCCGGGTGAGACGACGATTTTCTTCTACCAATTGGTCATAAGGAAAAGCTTGGTGCGGATATTTATAAAGACATTTCATATAGGAATGAGTGGGGGTGCTGTCTATATAAAAGTAATATTCCTTGACATCTTCTCCGTGATTGCCTTCATTTCCCGTTAAGCCAAAAAGTCTTTCTTTCAAGATGGGATCTTCGCCATTCCAAAAAGCAAGAGCAAAACACAAACGCTGATGGTTATCGGAAATTCCGGCAATTCCATCTTCTCCCCAGCGATAGGCGCGAGAGCGAGCTTGATCGTGGGTAAAATAGTCCCAAGCTGAGCCGTCATTACTGTAATCTTCACGGACTGTTCCCCATTGACGATCGCTCAAATATGGCCCCCACCTGCGCCAGTGCCCTTTCCGTTTCCGTGCTTCTGCTAACCTTTTTTCTTCCTGAGTCATGGTTTTCAGTGCGAAACTTAAGATAAATGTCGAATAATTCGGCAGGGATTGCCAACAGCAACAACATTTGCAGGTATATCTTTTACAACCACACTGCCAGCGCCGATGGTGGTGTAGTCACCGATCGTTACCCCTGGACAAATGATAGCACCACCTCCAATCCAGACGTTGTTACCAATCTTCACAGGTGCGGCTAATTCTTTACCCGTCAGACGATCTGCGGGGGATGTGGGGTGATATGCTGCGTAAATCTGAACGTAAGGCCCACACAGGACGTTTTCACCAATTTCAACCTTGTTACAATCGAGAATCACACATCCAAAGTTCATGTAAAATTTGTCACCAATATAAATATTGCTTCCGTAGTCGCAGTGGAAAGGCGGGTCAATTTCAACATTAGGGCCAACTTTGGCAAATAATTCGGTTAAAATTTGGGTGCGTCTTTCTGCTTCTGACTCACTGGTAGTGTTGTATACTCTGGTCAGACCGCGTGCTAGTTTGCGATCGGCAACTAATTCGGAGTCAGCAGCGAGATATAACTCGCCTGCCAACATTTTCTCTTTTTCAGTTTTTTCCACAGTCTTAAATCATAGATTGTAAGTTCTGAAACCCGGTTTTTCTAAAAAACCCGGTTTCTTTGTAATGTACTACTTTTACATATAAAAATAATGACCATCGATTTGAATCGCAGGCAAATATTTTCAGGCATCGCCTACAATAGAGTCAAAACCCCTCTGTGCCAATTTATGCAAATTGTCCTACCACTAGCTAATGCGCCAGTTTTAGCAAGTGGAACGCTTGAAGATTTACAAGATCCAAATCGGTTTGGTGAAATCCTTGAAAGAGTTGAAAAAATTAAGAGGGAAAATAGAACGCTTGATGGTTAAGCTTTAGTGGCGCTATCATAGAAAAAGCTCTTTGGTAAGACTATGCCGATTGAAAATTTATCTATTTCCTTACCAGTCTATTTAGTAGACTTCATTGAGAAATACAAAACTTCCCATCAATACCAGTCTCCATCCCAAGTGATTGAAGCGGCGTTGAAATTATTGCAAAATTGGGAATTAGAAGAAGCTTATCGACAAGCTTCTGAAGAAATTGACTCAGATTGGGATATAACAATTGGGGATGGATTGACAGATGAAACGTGGTGAAATCTACTATGCAAATCTCAGTCCTGCAATTGGTTCTGAAATGGATAAACGCCGTCCTGTGTTGATAGTGAGTAATGATGCTAATAACCGCGCCGCCACCACATTAACGATTTTGCCACTTACATCTAATGTTAGTCGTGTTTACCCTTTTGAGGTTTTACTTAATCCAGAGGATAGCGGTTTACCTAAACCTTCTAAGGTGCAGGCGCAGCAAGTAAGGACAATTTCTAAGCAGCGAATTCAGGGCGATGTAGTGGAAGCTTTGAGTGAAGAAATAATGCAATTAGTGGATGCTGCAATTAAGTTGCATTTGGGGTTGAATTAAAAATAATTGAAGAATGCGATCGCATCTTTGAATTTAAAATGTAAAACCCTTCTATTTCCAGTCGCGATTAATCCTGTCTCTACTCTACTTTTTAGTGCCAATGCCATCGCAAAGCTGCTTGTCGCTCTTACTCACATTTGGATTATTCTGCAAATAGGGACGCATCCAATTGCAACTTCGCACCAGTAAATCATCGAAATCCAAATTCCACAAAATAACTGTTGTGTCACCACTGCCAGAAGCCAGAGTTTTGCCATCGGCGCTGAAACTGACGCTATTGACTGCTTCACTATGCCCATCGCTATCCCTGTCGATGGTGATTTTTTTTCCTGTATCGACATCCCAAAGTTGGATGGTTTTGTCATCACTGCCAGAAGCCAGGGTTTTGCCATCGGGACTGAAACTGACGCTCCTGACCGAATCGCTATGACCATTGAGGGTTCTGATTTTTTCGCCCGTATCGATATTCCATAGTTTGATGGTTTTGTCATCACTGCCAGAAGCTAAGGTTTTGCCATCGGGACTGAAACTGACACTATAAACCAAAGAATCATGCCCGTTGAGGGTTTTGATTTCTTTGCCTTTAGCAACATCCCAGAGTTTGATGGTTTTGTCATCACTGCCAGAAGCTAGGGTTTTGCCATCATGACTGAAACTAACGCTATTGACCTCATCGCTATGCCCATTGAGGGTTTTGATTTCTTTGCCTTTAGCAACATCCCAGAGTTTGATGGTTTTGTCAGCGCTTCCAGAAGCTAGGGTTTTGCCATCATGACTGAAACTGACGCTATAGACTGTATTGCTATGCCCATTGAGGGTCTTTTTTACTTTGCCCGTAGCAACATTCCAGAGTTTGATGGTTTTGTCACGACTGCCAGAAGCCAGGGTTTTGCCATCGGGACTGAAACTGAGGCTTTGGATCGCATCCTTATGCCCCTTGAGGGTTTTTGCTTTGCCCGTATCGACATTCCAGAGTTTGATGGTGTTGTCAAAACCACCAGAAGCCAAAGTTTTGCCATCGGGACTGAAACTGACGCTAAAGATGGAGTCCTTATGCCCCTTAAGGCTTTTTTCTTCGCCTATGGAGACATTCCAAATTTTGATGGTTTTGTCAAAACTACCAGAAGCCAAGGTTTTACCATCGGGACTGAAACTGACGCTAGAGATTGAATCCTTATGTTCATTGAAGTTGATGGTTTCTTCGCCCGTAGCGACATTCCAGAGTTTCATAGTGTTGTCATCACTGCCAGAAGCCAAGGTTTTACCATCAGGGCTGAAACTGACGCTATAGATGAAAGCGTTATGCCCACTGAGAGTTTTGATTTCTTTGCCCGTAGCGACATTCCAGATTTTGATCGTGTTGTCATCACTGCCAGAAGCCAAGGTTTTACCATCAGGACTGAAACTGACGCTTCTGACTCGATCGCTATGCCCATTAAGGGTTTTGATTTCTTTCCCCGTCTTAACATCCCAGAGTTTGATGCTTTTGTCAGTGCTTCCAGAAGCTAGGATTTTGCCATCACGACTGAAACTGACGCTATTGATATCAGCTTTATGCCCATTGAGGGTGATAATTTCTTTTCCGGTCTTGACATCCCAAATTTTGATGGTCTTTTCCTCACTACCAGAAGCCAGAGTTTTGCCATCGGGACTGAAACTGATGCTAAAGCCATACTTACCCTGCTTAGTGAGGGTTTTGATTTCTTGGCCTGTATTAACATTCCAGAGTTTGATGGTATTATCACCACCGCCAGAAGCCAGGGTTTTGCCATCGGGACTGAAACTAAGGCTAACGATCGAACCGCTATGCTCGATGGTGCGGATTAATTTGCCTGTCTTGACATCCCAAAGCTTAATAGTGGTGTCACGACTGCCGGAAGCCAAGGTTTTACCATCGGGACTAAAAGTAACACTATTGATCCAATTGCTATGCCCTTCCAAGCGGTTGCGCTCTTGTACACGGTAAATCCCTTGTCGCAACGCCGTTACTGCTTCTATTGGCAGATTCGCTTTTGAGCGCAGTAGTTTTGCACCTCGCAAAGCTTCAATCAGTGCATCAAACTGTTGGCCTTCTTCATTAAAGAGTGCATTTGAATAATTAATCCTAAGTTCCCCTTGGCTAATTTCAAGTTGTTGCTTTTGAAATTGTGTTTGCCGCCATTGCACCCCCGCGAATCCTGCCAAAAACAGAGCAAGTGCTGAAAAGACCGTCAACACTGAAATAGTCGTCTGCCGACTGCGTTTCTGTTTCTCTTGCTCTTGTTGCCGCAGGTTCAAACTTTGCTCGATATATTCCCGCTCATTTATCAAGTCTGATGTGCGCTTTTTTAACCAATCTTCAGCAATAACCAGAGGTTTTCCCGGTAACAAAGCCTCTTCATCTTGACCCTCAGAGTTCCATGTCGCCATTTGTGTCCGCAGTTGATGCCGCCAAGTGAGAAAAGCGCGGTCATTTTCTATCCATTCCTGCAACTGTCCCCATTCTCGAATCAACGCCTCGTGGACAACCTCAACCGTTTTTTCCTCTGTGGCTTCATTGCGTCCCGTAACCACCAAACGCACACCCGCTAAACCATCTGTGCGCCGGATCAACTCCCAACATTCCTCACCCACCTCCCCACGAGTCGCCACCCGTCGGGTATCCTCCGTCCCTTCCCCCGGACGCACTAACTGTAAAAAAATCCGTTGTGCCTGTTTCTGCTCTTGCTCACTCAGCTTGCCATAAACCGCTTCGGCATGATTGCTCAGTGCCTTTGCCACTCCCCCAATCTCTGAGTATGCCTGATGCGTCAATAGTCCCTGACTCTGCTTTTCCCACAGTTGAGTCAGCGCAAACTCCAGCAACGGCAAGTTTCCCGGTTCCTGTTTCACATCATCCAGAATTCGCTGTGTCAGTTTTTCCTGCAGTTTCACCCCCATTTTCTCAGCAGGGCGCTCAATTGCTGCTTGCATCTCCTCCGCTTTCATCAGCGTGATATTCTTTGCCGGGTACTTGTTTAACGCTTCGGTGAAGGGGGGATAATTCACCACATAACTATAAAAATCTGCCCGTAGCGTTAACACCAGGGTAACTGCGGGAGAAGCTGACTCAACTGCTGCCAGCAACGCATCGACAAACTGCTGTTGCTCTGTATCCGTGCATCCGGTATAAAGTTCCTCAAACTGGTCAATCACCAGCAGCAGACGCTTTCCAGGCTTATCCTTGAGAATTGCTGACACATCGGCTGTAAAACCATGCTGGCGGATAGATGCGGCAAGTTCTTTGGCTTTAATATTCTTATCCGTTTTGCCAAGTTCGGGTTCTAGCTGACTGATGAGAGCAGCAGCAAGCTCGTAAAATGGTTGTTTATTCGGACGAAAAGACTCAATTAACCAGCTTCCCGCTTCTCGCAACTTGGGAATCAGTCCCGCCAATACAACGGAAGACTTGCCGCTACCCGAAGAACCAATTACAGCGACTAAAGGCTGTTGCTGTACAACTCGAACTAACCCATCAACAAACGTTTCCCGCCCAAAGAAAAACTTTTCATCCTCCTCCTGAAATGCCAACAAGCCCCGATACGGACAATCATCGGGGCTAATTACTTTTTTTCAATTGCACCCCTAAACAGTCGTTTGAATGGCTCTTTAACTCTCCTCAAAGCTTTTTCCGTATCTAACTCCACCTCGTAGGTGATAATCCCAGGCAGAAGATTCAAAGCCAACTTTGCCTTCCCTTCTACAGGCGTTTCTGGTTCTTTAAGCGTGTCTCGAATTTCCCTCAACAAGTTCAGCAACTCAGCCGGATAGTTGGCATTAGGATTATTCTCAATCAGTTCTACCTCCTGCACAACAACGTCAATGGCATTCTGCGCCTCGACTTCTTCGACTGCACAAGTGCGTGCTTCTTGCGCCAAAACTTCCCAATACTCCGCCTCACACTGGCGAAGTTCTGGTAGAACTTCTTCCCGAATTCTTTGCTCGATAGCGTTTTTTGCAAAAATTTCGTCCGTGATGGCAAGACGCTTTTCCGCCTTGCCAAGTGTCTCGTATCGCAATTCTAAAGCTTTTTCTAAGTCAGCTAATCTACGGCTTGCAGGCATAGGTTGACCTATAAGTAGGATTTTTCCCTATATTGCCTCATTTTGGACAGAAACGGCAAGTAGTCTTAAGCGCCTCACCACCGAAACTTTGATAAAATCAAAATAAATCAACCGTAGCGTTTATGGCAACCCTATTCAGCGAAACCAAATCACCTCCAGGATTGGTCATTTCTTGGGAAGCTCTACCCGATGATTTTCAGTTAGAGGATGAACCAGTGGATAATACAGGACAACCACTTTTAGCAGGTGCTTTACGGGAAAGTTTAGAAATCAGTGGTTTTATTCAACCACAAATGTTGATCGCCTCCAACTTTGCTCTGTGTGCCACAATAAACGGGCAATTTATCGCCAAAGCACCAGATTGGGTATATGTAGCATCAGTGAAAGAGATTTTAGCAGAACGCCAAAGCTATACACCTAATTTAGAAGGGGAAGTGCCAGCTATTGTCATAGAATTTTTGTCAGATAAAGATGGGAGCGAATATTCTTTTAAGCGCACCTATCCACCTGGAAAATGGTTTTTCTACGAACAGATATTGCAAATTCCCATTTACGTCATATTCGATCCAGATGGCGGGTTATTAGAATATTATCAACTGGAAAATGAGCGCTATGAATTAAAGCAACCTGATGAAAATGGTCGTCATTGGATTGAAACAATGGGATTATTTTTAGGAACTTGGCAAGGAACAAAAGAAGGAAGAACTGGGTATTGGTTAAGGTGGTGGGATAAAGATGGTAATTTGTTACCTTGGGCGATAGAAAAAATTGAACAGGAACGCCAGGAAAAAGAAAGGCTGATCGCTTATTTGAGATCTCAGGGTATCGATCCCAATAATTTGCCTAATCTTTAACGAAAATTGCTTGTTTCAGCGATTGTACCACGTTCCTAGCATTCAGAAGCGATCGCATTTTCTTCAACTTCATCCAAATGCGATCGCTTACGCAAGTCCATGTTAATGCCCTTTCACTATTAGCCTTCGATTTGAATCGCAGGCGGGCTAACAGCGAAGCCAAAGCTGTCTTGACAATAAAATCAACTTTTCTATGAAACATCGATTTCAATTCGTCTTGCATTTGTAGGGTTTCAGTCAAGCCTCGTTTAGCTTCCGGTGCAAAGGTCACTAAAACATCAATATCACTATCAGAACGAAAATCTGACCTCAGAACAGAACCGAATACAGCAAATTCAATAATCTGCCAACGCTGACAAAATTCACTATTGCCTCATTTTAGAGATAAACGGCAAGTAGTAGTTAAAGCATATATTGGGTTTTCCTATCTCAGATCTTGCACCAATGCAATGGGCGGGCGGGACGCCTTGCCCCTGCCCCACAACAGAGCAATTTTAGGATTTGCTTACCCACTTCTTTTATTTCTCCACCTCATTAAGCCCACTCGCTAATATGCCCAGAATTTTATTGACATTATTTAAGTAATATTCAGGTAAGTCAATATTGATTACTTCCCCTTCCAGTTTCAAAAATTTCCAAGTTGTTCCAGTAGTAACAGTCCCATAAATTGCTGGTATGTTCTCGCCTTCGCGCTCATTAAAGATTCTCGCTGCTACCATTTCAGCTATACACTGCCCCAATCCAGCATTAATATTCTCTTTCTTTGCTTCTACAATAATAATGACAGGCGCTTTGAGCATCAGAAATTCTGGTAATCGGCTAATCAAAAAATCGCAAGTTCCATTCAATCCCCTTTCGGCATCTACACTAAAGTCTATCCCGGAAAATAAACTCGCTTGAAAATTTAATTGCCTTATTAATTCTAATAAAATAGGTGATATAATCATTTCGGAACGCGACTTTTCCGTGTTGCTACCAAGCGCAAAAGGCAGGTTATATCGAATTGTCTCTGCTAAAAAGTCGCTACATTTCAACTCCGGTACACTAGAGTATAGATCCACTTTGCTAGAAATAGTTAAGCCAAAAGTTTTTACCACTCTATCTAAAGTAAAATCACTGTAAGCCATAAGACCATAATTTTGATAAAGGCTAAGTAACTCTTTCAACTATTTTAGCTATTATTTTGATAACTGTGCAGGCAAAGTAACCGTAAATACACTACCTTCACCTAGTTTCGATCGGACCTTGACATTTCCCCCCATTCCCTCGACCAGCGTTTTCACAATTGATAACCCCAAACCAGTACCACCAGTGGAACGCGCCCTCGCTTCATCGACGCGATAAAACCGCTCAAAAATGCGGCTTTGATGTTGCAAAGAAATGCCGCCACCCCGATCGCACACTTGAATAATGGCCCGATCGTCCTGACAATCTAATTTCAAGATTACAGCTGCTTCGCCGTCGGAATATTTCAGCGCATTGTCTATCAAGTTAAGCAGCACTTGTTTGAGACGATTTCGATCGGATTTCACTTCTATCAATTTAGTATGAGCTTCACTTATAACCACACGATGACTAAATTGTTCTGCCATTCCCACAACTTCCGCCACAAGATCGTTCAACATCAGCGGTTCTAAATGTAAATGTAAATAACCGCTATCTGCTCTTGCCAAATCCAATAAATCTTGCAATAATCTAATTGTACGTTCTGCTTCCGAAGCGGCAATTTCCAAAGCTTCTCGCTGCGGTTCAGTTAGATTGTTGCCCCGCCTGAGCGTACTTTGCAAATAACCGTGAACAATAGTTAGAGGTGTCCGTAATTCGTGGGAAACATTGCCGACAAATTCTCGTTGTTGTTCCCATGCTTGCGACAGACGAGACAACATCATATCCCACATTTTCGCTAATTCTTTGACTTCGCTTGGGGCCCGATCGAGATCTAGCTTTACCTTATTCAAATTATCAGGAGAAATAGTTCCAGCTAGCTGACTCAACTGTAGCAACGGTTGGAGAGATTTCTGAATGTAGAGTGCGATCGCACCTGTTATCCCTAAGATTGATAAAATACTGGCAATCCACAAGTTGCGAATCACTATTAAAAACATCTCTCGATCGCGAGTGATATCCCGTGCGATGTAGACTTTGCCCAGCATTTGACCCTTCACTTCTAAGACGGCACCGCACAGCACCCAGTAGCGTCCATTCAGTGCGTAAACTTCCGGCTGCTGCGGCATTTCTGCAAGGGACATGAGTTTGGTAGCAAAAGCGCTTTCGGTGCCAAACAAAAAATTAGGCGATTGAGCCGCAATACTACCATCAGGATATCTCACCCACAACAGAATATCCTCAGTCGTCAGATTATTAATAGCTTTTTGCAACCCAGTTTCCACGGGCAACATCTCGCTGTAGAGTTGCACATCGCGAGGAAATCGCTTAGCAATATTCTCGATATTTTTCTGATGAGTAACTATTAACTGCTGCTGCATTTGCCAGCTAGTCCAGATGGCGACGCCACTCAAACCCAATGCTGAAACTGCGGCAATCCCAATTGTCAGGCGCGATCGCAAGGAGAATGGATCTAACTTTTTCCAAATTCGCTTTGTTTGTTTCAATATAATCTTGATAAATTGCATTTAATAGCAAACTCGTGTAATTTATTAGTTTTCAGTTATCGAGGAAGTTTGAGAAGTATCAGACGATCCCCCCTAGCCCCCCTTTTTAAGGGGGGGACAAGAGAGCTTCCAAAGTCCCCTTTTTCAAGGGGGATTTAAGGGGATCTCCAAAGGGTTGGTGTATCAGTAGTACATAAGCGAGATCCAGAAATTATCTGTTGTTATCATTGGTTAGATTTTTACCGCAGATGAAGACGGATGAACGCAGATGGACGCAGATATGAAACGCACGCAAATTTTTAGGCAACCGATGCTACGGGAACCGATATCAGCGTTTAAGTAATGACCAATGACCAGCCTAGCAATTGATTCTGAGAAAAGACTGATAAAATCGTGAGAAAATACTGCAAAAATAAAGTGCGTTAGGCGTGCCTAACGCACCGTCAAGATTTGATTTTGATGGGATGGATGTAGATAATTGCCTCATTTATCTGCATCCATCGGCGTGTCTTTGGCTGAAAATCCAAAGCTTAGGTACGCGATCGCACAAACCTATCCATGCGTTCCATCCCCTTCTCAATTGAAGTCATGTCAGTCGCGTAAGACAGGCGGATACAGTCATCTGCACCAAAAGCAATACCGGGGATAGCCGCAACTTGCTCAGATTCTAGCAGTGCATCGCAAAATTCCAGAGAAGTCATGCCAGTTTGGGTGATATTGACAAACAGGTAAAAGGCACCATCTGGTTTGGGACAAGTTAAACCAGGGATAGCGTTAAGGCGTTCAAACATCACCTGACGCCGAAGAGCAAAAGCTTGGCGCATCTCTTCCACACAGTCTTGCGGACTTGACAAAGCGGCGATCGCACCATACTGGGCAAAAGTACAGACATTCGATGTACTGTGTCCTTGGATGGTACTCACAGCTTTAATTAACTCAACGGGCCCCGCCAAATAGCCTATTCGCCAACCCGTCATCGAGTAAGCTTTGGCAAAACCACTGCTGATAATTGTGCGATCGAAAACTGCTGGACTAACCGCGCCAATGCTGAGGTGTTTTACCCCGTCGTAGATGATTTTCTCGTAAATTTCGTCAGAAACAACCAAAATATCTTTCTCAACTACCACCTCTGCAAGCGCCTTAATCTCATCTGGTGTATAAACTGCGCCTGTGGGATTAGAGGGAGAATTGAGGATAAATAAGCGGGTTTTGGGCGTTATCGCCTGACGCAGTTGCTCTGGCGTAATTTTGTAGTTATTTTTCTCATCAGTGGGGACAATTACTGGGACACCGCTTGCCAGCTTCACCATTTCTGGATAACTCAGCCAATAGGGAGCTGGAATAATTACTTCCGCCCGATCTTCGATCAGCGCCAGCATCAGGTTGAATAAAGAATGCTTGCCACCATTGGTAACAATCACGTTATCAGCCGTGTAACCGAGTCCATTTTGCGTTTTCAGCTTGTGCGCGATCGCCTCCCGCAACTTCGGCTCCCCAGCGGAAGGGCCATACTTGGTCTTACCCTCATCCAGAGCCTGCTTGGCAGCAGTTTTGATATGCTCTGGTGTATCGAAATCCGGTTCACCAGCGCTGAAACTACACACATCTATTCCCACCACCTTCATCGCCTTGGCTTTGGCGGCGATCGCTAACGTTAGGGAAGGCGCTACCTGACTAACTCGTGCTGCCAGCTTCATGCTTTTTGGTTTCTATCCGACTACATACGGCTATTTTCTAGTGTTCCAGAATATCCTATAATCCTCAATTCAAATTGTGTTTTTTTTACCTTTTCGGTTGTTGTAGCCAAATTTACCAATTACTCAGATCTGTTGTCAGGAAAGCGGTTGAGCCTATCAGCGTGCTTTGAGCAAATTGCCTCTATGATGGAGAAATCCATTTGCTATTGATGGTTAGACTTATGGTTCTCGAAGTCGCTCCGCAACCCCAAACGCCGATCGTGACTTGGGAAAAGCTTCCAGAGGACTTTATTCTGCCCGATGACCCTGTGGAAAATATTCAACAGCCTCCCTTGGCGGCAGCATTGACGGATGCGCTGGGTGCAGCCGATCGAATTGAGCCCTCAATGCTGATAGGCTCGAACTTTGGCCTAGTGGCAACGGTGAACCAAAAAACCGTAGTCAAAGCACCCGATTGGTTCTATGTCCCGCGTGTATTGCCGATCGCGGATAATGTAGTGCGTCGCAGTTACACACCGAATTCGGAAGGCGATAGAGTTGCGATCGTCATGGAATTTCTTTCGGAAACCGACGCTGGAGAATATTCTATTCGCCCCACCTTTCCCTATGGCAAGCTGCACTTCTACGAGCAAATTCTTCAAGTTCCGACATACATAATTTTCGATCCCCACACACCGACCTTGGAAGTGCGTCGCCTCCAGGACGATCGCTATCGATTGCAGGAGCCGATCGCCGCCGGACGCTTCTTTCTTCCCGAAATCGAGTTATTCCTGGGAAGTTGGTACGGCACTCGCTTAGGGATGACGACTCATTGGTTACGCTGGTGGGATGAAGCCGGTAACTTGTTGTTGTGGAGTTCGGAGCAAGCAGACCTGGAACGCCAACGCGCCGAGCAAGAACGCCAACGCGCTGAGCAAGAACGTCAACGCGCTGAGCAAGAACGTCAACGCGCTGAGCAAGAACGTCAACGCGCTGAGCAAGAACACCAACGCGCTGAGCAAGAACGTCAACGCGCCGATGTTTTAGCAGCCAAGCTACGGGAATTGGGCGTCGATCCAAACCGCCTCACTTAACTTACTGGGCGTAAAACTGAACACCCAGAAACCCGGTTTCTCCAAGAAACCGGGTTTCTAAGGTTTCTAAAGGTTGCGGAATGTGGGTTTTACGCGATCGTCACCTCTGGCGACAAATAAACATCCTGGATAGCGTTAAACAGCTTCACGCCCTCCTCAAACGGACGCTGGAACGTCTTGCGACCGGAAATCAATCCCGTACCACCAGCCCTTTTGTTAATCACCGCCGTGCGAACTGCTTCCGCAAAGTCGTTTTTACCAGAAGCACCGCCGGAGTTAATCAGTCCAGCACGACCGCAGTAGCAATTTAGCACCTGATAGCGGGTAAGGTCGATCGGGTGATCTGTCGTCAAATCTGTGTAAACCAGGTCATTCGTCATCCCGTATTTCTGGCCGGTAGCTTTAGCAACAGCCCCATAGCCATTATTGTTCTCAGGCAATTTCTGTTTAATGATGTCAGCTTCGATCGTAACGCCCAAGTGATTTGCCTGTCCGGTGAGGTCTGCCGCAAGGTGATAATCTTTATCTTGTTTAAATGCGTTGTTTCGCAGATAACACCAGAGGATAGTTGCGATACCGTATTCGTGGGCGAGAGCAAAGGCTTGGCTCACTTCTTGAATTTGGCGAGTCGATTCCTCTGAGCCGAAGTAAATTGTAGCACCTACGGCAACCGCTCCCAAATTCCAGGCTTGTTCGACAGAGGCGAACATTATCTGGTCATATTTATTGGGATAAGTAAGCAGTTCGTTGTGATTTAGCTTGACAATGAAGGGGATTTTGTGGGCATATTTGCGAGAAACCATGCCCAAAACGCCCAGGGTGGTAGCAACCGCATTGCAACCAGCTGCTAGAGCCAGTTTAACAATATTTTCCGGGTCAAAATAGATTGGATTGGGCGCAAAGGAAGCACCCGCAGAGTGTTCGATACCTTGGTCTACTGGCAGGATAGAAAGATAACCCGTGTTGGCGAGACGCCCGGTAGAATATAGTTGTTGCAGGCTACGCAAAACTTGGGGATTGCGATCGCTCACCGCAAAAATCCGGTCTACCGAGTCTGGCCCTGGCAGATGCAATAAATCTTTAGAAACTTTCGCTTTATAACTGAGGAGTTCTTCTGCTTCTTCACCCAGCAAGGATTCAAGAGAACTGGGCATAGATAAGGTTGTACTCATCGTAATTTTCCTGGGTCTTTCGGAATTATTATGCTAATGTTCCTATTGAACATTTTTGTAGGGACACGGCATCATAAATATGTCGGTTACTCCTTTCCCGCTCTCAAGAATATCTATAAAAGCCGCAGAGGGGCAGAGGGGAAAAAGAATGATAGATAATCTTCTGGCGGGAAGGGAGTATACGAAAATTTAAAATATGCCGTGTCCCTACAGCATATTTAACACGAAAGAACAATTTTTTCTTTATGATCTTTCCCTATACCGACATTTTCGTTACCCTAGCAGCAGTTGAGGTGGAAATACTGATACAGTTTTATACTAAACTGCTCGGTCAAGAACCCAAGTCATACATCCCAAATGTTTACGCTGAATATCACCTTTCTGGTTTGCGCTTAGGAATTTTTAAACCTAGAAATACTGACGGGGAAGAGTTTAACAATTCATCTCAAAGTGGGATGAGTTTGTGTTTGGAAGTCAGCGATCTAGAAAGTGCGATCGCTCATTTTACTTCCTTGGGATACCCGCCTCCTGGAGAAATTATCACCGCCTCTCACGGCAGAGAAATCTACGCTTATGACCCGGCTGGCAATCGCCTCATTCTTCACCAATCTAGTATAATATCAAGTTAAAAACCAAAAAACTGATAATTAAACCCAACACTGCTACCAGTTGCATCACTCGATGATTAATGGAAGGCGCGATCGTTTCCCCCACCAAAATTGATGTAGACGCGCCGACTACGTAGCTCAAGCTTAACCCCAGATACGGCCATTTGTCTGTTAAACCCCAAAGTCCAAGCATTGTCATCGCTAATATCAACATCATTAGCTCAACAAATCGCGGAGGATTGTACTGACTAGAAACAATCAAGATATTCCACCAAAATCGCCAATGTCTCATCATAATTTTGGATTTTGGATTTTGGATTGGACTTACGCAATAACTAAGGTTTTGCCCCCCGACCCCCCAAAGAAAGGGGGGAGAAGAGTCATATTCCCCCAATCCTGTTCTCCCAATCCTGTTCCCCCCTTTCTTTGGGGGGCTAGGGGGGAGAAGAGCGTAAGTTATACTTCTATCCCAAACACGCGGTTGAACGCTTTTTCCACTTTGTAGCCAGAATCGATCGACTCTAGGGGGTCTTTGCGAAGTCGGTGGCGCAAACACAGCGTAATCACCCGGCGGATATCATCTACCAGTACCAGTGTTCGACCTTCAAAAGCGGCTAGGGCTTTGGCGGCGCGGTTGGTCACAATGTCACCCCGCAAACCGTCTACATCCAGTTCAGCACAAACCTCAGAAATTTTCACCCGCAGATCGTAGTCACTTGTCACAGAAGGAAGTAGTTCTTGGGCGTTAACTAGCTTTTGCTGGAGCGCTTCTTGGGTTTCTCGATATTTTTCGAGAAATTCGGGCGGATTTTGATCGAATTCAGATCTTTGTTCTACGATTCGCACTCGCAAAACTGGTTCTTTGACGGTACGGATTTCAGCGTGCATCCCAAAGCGATCGAGCAATTGGGGACGCAATTCCCCTTCTTCCGGGTTACCGGAACCAACCAGAACGAAACGGGCGGGGTGACGAATGGAAATACCTTCCCTTTCTACTGTATTCCAACCGGAGGCAGCGGAGTCTAGCAGCACATCTACCAGGTGGTCATCCAGCAAGTTGACTTCATCAACGTAGAGGATACCGCGATTGGCTTTAGCCAGCAAACCCGGTTCAAACGCTTTGACACCCTCAGAGAGTGCTTTCTCAATGTCGATCGTGCCGCAAACGCGGTCTTCTGTCGCACCCAAAGGCAGATCCACCATCGTAACCTTTTTCTTGGCTATGGGAATTTCCTCCCCGCGATCGACCCGATCGCGCACAGTATCGCTCATTATATCGGGGTCACTGGGATGGCTGTTGAAGGGGTCATTCGCAACAACTTCGATTTCTGGAAGAAGATCGGCCAAAGCGCGGATCGTGGTAGATTTGCCCGTACCGCGATCGCCCATAATCATCACACCGCCAATCTTCGGATCGATTACATTCAATAGCAGTGCCAGTTTCATTTCCTCCTGGCCAACAATAGCCGTAAAGGGAAAAACGACACGGCGGGTCGCCGATTTAACGATAGTTGGCTCAAGAGCAGTCGGACTCATATCAATTTTCGATTTTTTATGCAGTAATCTCGAATTTTAGCTTAAACGGGCAGAAGCCTCCCGCTCTATTTGTACTCAAATGAGCAGTGAGATAAATGCCTGACACTAAAAGGATTTTTGACTTTTGACTTTTGACTTTTGACTTCCGCGCAGCGGCCCTATTGAATCGTTTCACTTTCTGAATCTTCTTGATTTACTACGATTGTGGCATCCAACAACTGAGAGGGTAGAGGATTAGCTTGGTCTGTTAGTAGACTTTTAATCAAGTTATCTGTGTCGCTGGCAGGCATATTTACTAAATCGATATCTGTAGCTACCTGACTGAGAAGGGAGCGATCGAGTTCTTTGAGATCCTTCAGCACAGCTGCTGCTGACTGATACCTGTCGCTGAAGTGATAACACACCATCCGATCCAAAATCTCAGCCAATTCCAGGCTAACACTCGCTAGAGGACGCCAAATGACGCATCCCGTATCGCGATCTTGGGGCAACTGCTGCGGCGAAATCCCGGTAAGCGCCTGAATTCCAATCATCCCCACGGCATAGATATCGCTGGCTGGACGGGGGTGACCGGCCAACTGTTCCGGCGGTGCATAGCCCCGCGTCCCGATCGCTACCGTTGGGTTTTCGGTATCCTCGTTTGAGGAGCTGTGCATCTGTTTGACTGCACCAAAGTCAATCAAAACTAACTGGCTATCTTGTTTTCGTCTAATTATATTGCTGGGTTTGATATCCCGGTGAATCACATGGTTTTGATGGATAAAAGCCAGGATATCCAAAATCCCTTTGAGCAGATCGACTACCAGATACTCACTCACTCGCTTATCCACAGGTAGCTCATCACTTAAAGAGTCTCCCTCTATATATTCTTCAACTAAGTAGAATTCCTCTTTTTCTGCCAGGTAGGCTAGCAGTAGGGGAATCTGGTTGTGCTGCCCCAAAACTTCCAAAATTTTGGCTTCCGTCTCGAATAATCGTCTAGCAACTTGCAAAAATTTGGGATCTCGCCGTGCTGGCATCAAACGCTTGACTACACAAGTAGGATAGCCGGGACGCTTGATATCTTGTGCTAAATAGGTTTGACCAAATCCTCCTTGAGCTAAGACTTTGTTGATTTTGTAGCGTCCGTCCAATAGCGATGAAAACGAGAAGGGCTCTGGCTCTGTTTGTGGAGAGTAGGATTGTGGATGGGGGGAAACGGGAACTGTGGCTGATGAGGGTAAAGCCCAAGTGGCTGATGAAGAAACCGAGGGATTGTGCTTGATCATTGTTGTCAAAAGCGCGATCGTTTCCTCCTGTTCTGCTGAGAGATTTGTGATTTTCTGCTGCTGCTTGTACATTTTGTAGGCGGCGTAAACTACCACAGTTCCGCCACTGGTTATCAACGCTATGACTGGTGGTACTACTGGCACCCATGCCGAGTAAATCAACAAACCATAACAGGTACTAACCAGAACGCCGATCGCACTTACCCCTGAAAGGCCCAGCCACAGAGGATGCCGGAGCCGATCGGCCCCTAAACCACCTACGAAAGCCCAGCCCCAAATCCACAGCGCTTCACCCCACCAAGGCCAATACCATATAAGAGGGCGTCCATCCAGCACTGCACTGAGGATTTGACTGGCTACTTGGGCATGGACTACTACTCCAGGCATTTTCGCGTCTTGCGGTCTAGCGGCGCTGTAGGGTGTATAGAAGGCGTCGTCAATGCTGGGTGCTTGTACTCCGATGAGGACTATGCGATCGCGTACCCATTCTGGACGCACGCGATCGGTTAAAACTTGGGTGAGGGTGACTTCTTGGGCGATGTCTTGGGCTGAACGGTAATTGAGCAGAATTTGATAACCCCCTGTATCTACGCCTTGGTAGCCACCTGCATCGCCGTTCAGGCGGGGAAATACTACTTGCGATTTTAGATTTGGGATTTGGGATTTGGGATTTGGGATTGAAGATTGGGGATGTTCACCCGGATTCACTGTTCTGAGCCCCATGTATCCGCTAGGCTTAATTTTGTAGGATTCAATCCCTGACAAGGCGAGATATTTGCTTGCTAGTTGGAAGCTAAATGATAAGCGTGCTTTGCAATTCCCTTTCCCCGGTGTCACAAATAACAGCGCCCGCCGAATCACTCCATCCGAGTCAACTGCGAGGTCGCTAAAGCCGACGCGGTTAGGTGGAACTGATGAGGGTGGCGCAACGCCGGAATGGTTGATATCGCTGGTTTTGCAAACGGTAATTATGCGATCGCTTTTACCGAGCTGAGTAACTAACCTCTGATGTCCCGGCTGTACCGCCAAGTCGCGATAAATATCCAAACCGATGACACGCGGGTTATATTTCTGAAGCTTTTCTAATAGATTAGCCATTGTGGCATCTGATAACGGCCACTTACCCACTCGCTGGATATCTTCTTCTGTGACGGTGACCACTAAAATACGCGGGTCGGGTTTTTCTGTGGGGCGCGATCGCAACATTTGGTCATAAGCCCCCAATTCCAGCGGTTCCAGTTTGCCAAACTGTCTCAACCCCACAAGCAAAACACTCACCCCTATACTGGCTACAAGTATGGGTGTGAGTGAAATTGGCGCTGCAATGTAACGGCGACGCCAATTAGACAAACGATCGCGGAATTGACTGGAGAACTTAGCCAGCACGGCAACTTTATGCAGAATTTAATTAACTTAATCTATTATGTCGATTTAGAAACTTGAGAATACTTGAAAACTAAGTAACTCAAGTTGCTAGTTACAAATATTGTCGGTTCGATCCCCCCTAGCCCCCCTTTTTAAGGGGGGAACCGGATTCAAAGTCCCCCTTTTTAAGGGGGATTTAGGGGGATCGAAACCCATAAGCTTATAACTAGCAACTTGCGTTAAGTAGCTGAATAATCCTAGCGTATTGTTGCCGGAAGTTGTTCGGGAGTTACGTTTTCGGGAACTCCCGGTAGTGCTTGTCGATCGCGAACAGTACCGTTGGGCATCGTAGTTCCATTAAAAATAGCATTTGTAAAATCTGCTCCTCCCGACTCCTTAGCTTTGGCCCGAAACAGGTTCGCATCTGTAAGGTTGGCATAAGTTAAATCGGCACCGCTGATATTAGCACCAGTCAGCATAGCTTGAGTCAGGTCAGCACCCCTAAGATTGGCACCGCTGAGGTTGGCTCCGACCAGTAGAGTATTCTTTAAGCTAGCATCGCTTAAATCGGCACCGCTGAGATCGGCTCCGCTCAGGTCAACACTGTTCAAGTTAGCCCCACTTAAGTCACACCCCTGACATTCTTTGGTTGTCAGCAACCGTTCAATCGGGCTGACATTCTGGGCTAAAAGCGGCGATGCTAACCACAGTGTAGTCAAAAAAGATACTGTAGCTAGGATCTTTGTTTTCATAATCTGTCTAAATTGTTATTAAACTGAATATAGCAGTCAAAATCAAAGTACACAATTAAGATATCTTTCTATAAGGTTATCCCAAAAGTGGTGAATTGAATATTTTGAGTCTTTCGGAATTATTATGCTAATGTTCAAAATAAACATTTTGTAGTATTAGCACAGATCATCAATATGTCGGTCATACCAAGATTTTAATTTGCTGTGCTACTACGACCGCATATTTGACCCGAAAGAACCAATATTTTTAACCACAGATGAACGCAGATATCCACAGATGTAGATCTAGATTTATGATGATGTATGCAAATATAGCAACCGATGAGTCGGTTAAGCCATAAATCTGGGCTAGGGGCGAAGCATTCGGGTAGTAAATATAAGGTTTTAACCAATAAATTATATGCCCGAATGCTTCGCCCCTACTGCCCTAATCGACGAGAGCGGTTGCTATATCTTTGGGTTCAACCAACAAATTAATACGGTCATGCTTCGCCCCTACTACTGGGTTAAAAAAGCTCGCTCTATGACCGTGAACAGTATAATCGGATTTTTCGGTATAGCTCTAAGTGCATCAAACGAGGAAAAAAGGTTCTAGCACAAGGGTTTGAGGTCAAGCGCCATTTCAATTTTTGTAACAAGCAACATACTTCAGCTAAGATAAGGTTAAATTATTTCTAACTGAGAACTCCATCTCCCCCGATTTACCAAGGAAAAATTTCTTATGAAAAACGAGTTAAAAACTAATAATCCTAAATCCGATCGCCTCCTCAATATGTTGCTGATCGGAACATTCTCCGCCATTGCTCTGCCTAGTTGCAGTCAAAGCTATAATGCCACAAGGGGTAGCTCTCTGCCACAAATTTCAGCAAAAAGTGCGGCAATGCCAGCAGCGGAACCAGCACCAATGGCAGCTATGGACAACATGGCAGACAGCCCAGCGCCAAATGTTGTAGCTTCTGCGGATGGAACTATTGTAGCATCTGCTCCAGCGAAACGATCGCTTCCTCAATTAATCAAAAAAGCGGAATTAACTCTCGTCGTTGGCTCAATTGACAAGAGTATGCGCGAAGTCTCAACTATTATCAGAAAACAGCAAGGAGATTTACTGGGATTTCAAGATAGCCAGCCCATCGATTCTAGCAGCCGTCACACCGCTTCCATGCAAATTCGCGTACCGTCGCCAAAGCTGGACACTACTCTCGACACCTTTGCTAAACTAGGAACGGTGCAAAGTCGTTCTCTTACCGCTGAGGATGTGTCAGATCAACTGGTTGATTACCAAGCGCGTCTGAAGAATCTGCGAAAATCTGAAGAAGCGGTATTGAAAATTCTGGAGCGTTCTGGTTCAATTAGAGATGTGCTGCAAGTTTCCAAAGAACTTAGCAATATCCGAGAGTCGATCGAACGGATTTCCGCTCAATTAAATAACTTGCAAAATCAAGTAGCTTATTCCACAATTACTCTAAATTTGGAAGCAGCCGTTTCTGCCACACCTGCATCGGGAACTCCCGTAGGTTTACGAGTTCAGGAAACCTGGGGACAAGCAACTCATTCTGTGAGCGAACTTACCTTCAACTTGCTGAGTTTAAGTATTTGGTTATTTGCCTTCATCCCTTATCTGTTGTTGATAAGTGCGGCAGGATATGGCTTTTACAGATTTAGAAAAAATAAGACTAATGTTGCCGCACAAAAACCGAATTTACCGCCATCTAGCTAGTCAGAATCTATAGCTTTAGCAATTGAATCTACTATGAACAGTATCACGATTCAAAACTTTGACGATGACCTGAAAAATCGCCTGCAAAAGCGAGCAGAATATTATGGTCGTTCTCTGGAAGAAGAAGCCAAACAAATCCTCCGCGCTGTCTTGACAGAAAACACTCTCGAACCCTTAAATCTTGCCTTAGCTATCGAGCGACGTTTTGCCCATTTTGGCAATTTTGAACTTCCGAATATCGCTAGGGAACCCTTACGCGAACCCCCTAATTTTGAAGACTTACATCAAGGTTTAAAATCATATGAGTATTATATATTTTCAAATATGACTGGGATCGATTACTTCAATTTGGGAACACCAAGAAAAATCCTTGACATTAAAAGTGTAAATACTGGTGACTCGATGAGCTAACATAATTGCAATATGAAGTAAGTCAAAAATTCCCCCATTAGTCACGGGTCGTTCTTCTAGTAAAATCAGCCAACGTTCAAACAGATCGAGCGGAGTTGATAGCAAGCAAATATGAGGCATTTGGCAAATCCGTTTAATGCGGCTAATGGCTTCTGTTGGCTCAATGGGTGTTGCTAAGATGGCAGGATTGGTAATATAGGATTGACATCCTCCCACCACTAATTCGGAGTACCGAATATAGTGGGGGATTCCCAAGAATTCTTGGTTCGCAGTTCATCGAGCCAACTTAGAGCAAGAACGTCTCCGTTCTTAAGCCAGAGGTTAGTTTCTCCCTGCGATGAAAGAGCTTTTGGCTCCAGATTCCGTATGCCCTACGGTACTGTTGAAATATTCAGCTAACAGCTTGAATCCTTTTGCCAAAATGTTTTTTGCGGCATTGTGGTCGCGATCTAAAACCGTGCCACACTGGCTACATCTATGCGTCCTGGTGCTAAGAGTTTTCTTCACTTTCGCTCCACAGCACGAACAATCAACAGTCGTGTTGCGAGGTGGAACAGCGATAACAATGACACCGTGAACCTTGGCAAAATATTGAAGCCATTGAGTGAATTGATACCAAGATGCGTCGCTAATAGACTTAGCTAAATGGTGATTTTTCACCATGTTTCGTATCTTCAAGTCTTCGTAGACAATTAGGTCGTTAGATCTAACTAGCGCCAGAGCATCTTTACGAGCCTTGTCTTCACGCTGTCTACTTACCTTGAGATGTTGTTTGGCTAAAGCCCTGCGAGCTTTATGGTATCTATTAGACTGCTTTTTGCCCCTGATATGCTTCTTAGAAACCCGGCGTTGCAGCATCTTGAGGCGACGTTCGGACTTTCTCAGATATCGAGGGTTATCGACAGTATTTCCATCAGAATCGGTGTAGAACTCTTTAAGCCCTAAGTCGATTCCCGTCATTTTCCCTTGAAGCTCATGCTCCTCTTTTCTATCCCAGTCCACTAAGAACTGAGCGTAGTAGCCATCAGCACGTCTGATAACTCGAACCCTAGAAATTTGTTTTTCTGAGTACCAGACCAAATCCCTAGAACTCCATAAGTTCATCGTTCCTACTTCAAAACCATCGGTGAATGTTATCTGTCTTCTATCAGCAGATAATTTCCATCCACTATTTTTGTACTCAATGGAACGGCTGAACTTCTTGTATTTGGGGTAGCCTTTTTTACCAGGCTTACCCAATCTACAGTTTTCATAAAAACGCCCAATTGCAGACCACGCTCTATCAGCATGAGCCTGTCTAGCTTGAGAGTTAAGCTTCTTCGTCCAAGGGGTTTCCTTGTTTTTGGCTAGTACCGAGCAAAGCTTTTGGAGGTCGTTCCTAGTGACTCCTTTGTTATCTTCCCAATATCGCAGACAAGTGTTGCGGATGAATTGTCCGGTGCGGATTGCTTCATCCAGCTTACTGTACTGTGATTGAGTTCCTTTTAACTTTGCTTCTATTACTAACATGGTAGAATGATACCACATTTTACCCAACACAAACACGGGTAGAATTATAATGATTCGCTATCGCTCAATTGTTAGCGGGTCGGCATTCATCTCACCGCTAAATCATCGGGGGTACTCGCTACGCGAGGGTAAATCCCCCTCGGTTATAGCGGGAGCCTTCTGCCGACATTAAGGTAAAATTCTGCTAAAACTTGTGATGAAACGCATAAAATTTCTGTTTCACTGGGTCGAAAGATTTTTAATGCAGCCCTGTGTTGAGGTGCTTTAGTATTAGCAACGTAGGCGAGAACGTTAGTATCGAGATAAATTCGTTTAGGTTCTGTTGCCATAAAGTATACTACGATTAAAGGGTTGGAGAATTTCGCTTTCAAAAAACAACGGAGTTGGATCGAATTCTGATAGTTGTTCTTCTGTTAATCGTTTCTGATGCCTATTGCTAGCTCTAAATGTGTCTATCATCGCATAAATCTGCTCGATTTGTTCAGAAGTAAGTCCGGTAATATCAAGAGTTTTAGTCATTTTGGGTTAGGATTAAGGTTTGCCGATATTCTAGCTTAATTATGGCTTCTCGTCTTCCGATTCCGGTACAGACTCATCACCTTGGCGAATCGCTCGTCCGTAAGCCAGTACCTCCTCAAAGGCGGGTTCGTCTTTGAAAGATCCTGTAATTTCTTGTAGCCAATTTGTCGATTGAGGATTGGCCACTTGTTTCTGCAATTCGGTAATTGCTGCTTCTACTGCTGCCATCCGTTCTTCTCGCATAGGTGTTGGTTGCCATTGGAGTTTCTCCTAATGAATTGTTTTTGTTTGAAGGATTAGCCGATCGCTTTTGAGGGTTTCTGAGTTTATTTTAGAAGCAGGTAGCCAGAGCTTGTTGGAGGGGTTCAGATACCTCAATGGGCATAAAATAACGGCTAGGGTATAAATAATCTTCCCCCGATTCATCAATGACGCGAATCATTTGATGATTGTTGGCTTGAGGGTCGGGTAAAACTCGATAAATTTTGCGAACTTCTAAGGAAGCTGAATAATCTGTGTTATTGATGCAAACGGCGAATTCCATAAATTTCACTCCAGAATATATTTGATCTTAAATTCTTTTTTACCGATTCCGTGTGCTTCGTACCAGTGGATTTCTGCTTCACACACTGTTCCATCTTCGAGTTGGATAGTGGCGATACCTTTTAGCTTGCGCCAGCGTCCAGAGCCATAGGCTTTTTGCAATCGTTCGAGTTCTCGAATTGAGCGATTAACGGCAATGATTTCAATGTCATGTATTTCTCCTATAATTTCAAAGTTCAATTTAGTTTTACTCCCAAAATTTTACTCTTTTTGGATTTCTAGGTTAGCGAAATGTTCTTGAACTAGGCGATGGATGAAGCGGTAGCGGTTGCCGACTCGTTGCAGGATCAGGCGTTCTGTACAGTAGTCGAGGAAGCGGGTGATGTTCCAAGGCATTTGACCAGTCAAACCAAGTAGGAGACGAAAGACAAAGTATTGAATTAATCTAGCACCACCTCCCCAAACAATTCCAAAATATAATGCTGAAATTAGTGGAATTAATAATATATTATTTGCTATTAAATTAACCAAACCAAGAACAAAGTTAGAGTTTAGTAAAACTAATATTTTTGTGTTAGGTAAAATATCGTAATTAATCCACTTAAATAATAAGGCAATAAAAACAAAGTAAATAAAATCAAAAACTGTATTTAAAACACTGGTTAATATATCTTTTCTGATTCGCGATAAATCATTAAATATTTTATCTAAAAACACTTTAAGCCAAAAAACAGGAAAAATAAATATGACAATGATAACAACTAATATCCCTGCTAGAGAAATTCCTGCCAATTGTAATACCAAAGCAAAAATTAAAAACAAAATCAACCAAATTTTATAATATTGTATATGTAAATTATTCCAACCACCTTTCTTTAGCAATGTTTCAATTTTCTCATCTACAATATTGAAAGGTAATAATGGGTAAAAACAATCTGTATATAAAAACGTATATAACAGTATTCTTAGCAACTTTGATTGAACGCTAAAAATATCAAAAGACAAAAAATAAATCAGAGGCAAACAGAAAATGTAAAACATAGCACAAGAATGATAGCTTTTATTATTTGACCTAAAAAAGTCTTCGGGAACTATATTTTCAACAAAAAAATCAAATTCTCCTTTTTGAGTTAGATAACGAGCAATCAATATAAGTCTTTCTTGAGTTTTAATAAAATCATTTTTTTTAAATTTATTACAAGGCTTTTTGAACTTTTTATTTATTTTTTCAACTCTATAAGTTCCGAGCAAATAATCAATACAATTTTGCTCAGTATTACAATTCCTCCACTCATCAACATCAATCTGCTGATAAGCAATACTCGTAATCGCCAAAAATAAAGGTTGACGAATGAAATTGACAATCCGATCGGAATCTTTAATGCTCTCCCAGAAATCCCCAAGTTTGACACTCGCGAAATAATTCTGAATTTGCTCTACCGTTAAATCTTCCAAACAAATTGCATTATTTAAGTGCAAATCCTCCTTGTAATTTTCATACTCCTCCTTGCGACTGCATACCACCAAATGCAGAGGAGAAAACTCACTGTCTAAAAACTGATTAATTGCCCGAACACACTTCGCCTGACGTTCCGATGACAACTCATCTAAACCATCCAAAAGCAGCACTAATTCCTTTTCCCGAATCCACTGCTCTCCGATTTCTTGACTTACTCCCTTACTCCGAAGCTGAGAGAGAATCCACTCCTCGATTGAAGGATCGTATTTTTCCTTATTCCAAACATCTGGAAACTTTCTTTTTGTAACTGTCTGCCATGCCGAAAGCTCTAAAATTACCGGGATAGGTGCATCGCTATCCGTTTCGGCACGCTTAATCAAGGCTTGGGCTAACTCTAACAACGTCGTGGTTTTCCCACCTCCCGGTTTACCCAAAATCAGAAACTTACCGTTAATAGCTGGGTTTTCAAACACCTCTAGAATGCTTGTTTCTGAGGATAACAGAAACGATCGCTGTTCCCCCACCTTCACCGAAACATCCCAAGGGCGTTGCACCTGTTCGGGTTGCTGTTCCTTACCCAAATTCAGCAAAACCGCATGGTGTAACGACTGTGCTAAACGGCTTTCAACTTCAGTCCGCATCTGAGACAACAACGCCTGACGGTGGCGATACTCCTGTTTCGATAACTGCCGTCCCCTCGGTGCTTCCAGTCTCGTCAGCTTTTCATCTAAAGCATCTAGCCTTTTCTCTAAATTCTGTAACAATGCGGTGATATTGGTTTCCATCACTCCCAACTGTTGACAGACTTCGGCAAAACCAGAATCTATATCTTGGGAAATTTGCCAAAAAAATGCCTGCTGCTGGGCGACGGTTCCCCGTAACTGGGTTTCTAGCTGCTGGAACTGTTGGAGAATTTGCGTCAATTCGGCGGCGTTCACCGCCAAATTGGTGTTTCGCAGTTGTGCCAGTTCCGCTTTCATCCCCGTGAGTAACTGCAAGGTTAATCCGGCAAAGGCTTTCCCATCTTTTACAAAGTCTTCTTTGAGGGTTTCTCTTAAAGCTTTGGGGAAGGTGGTATGCAGTAATTCGGCTACTTGGGGATAGACTTCTGGCGGGAGTTGAAAGCCACCCCCTTTACAGGCTGCCATGTTTAAGCGGATGAAAATATCCTGCCATTCTTGGGGGGTGAGGTTGCCGTCTTGGGTGAGGCTGTATTCTTCCGGGGTGAGGAATTGGTCGAGTTTGGCTTCTCTGAGTTGAGGGTAGCGTTCCTGGGTGAGTTCCTGTTGGGCAATTTTCACCCAATTATTTTTGGCTTGGATGGCGATTTTTTCTAGGTTGTCGTGGGTTTTGTCTCGGTGTTGTTTCGCGGCTAGGGTGATGACGGCGGCTATGGCTTTTCCCACTGCTTTCGTTAAATCTTGATTCTGTAATGATAAGCGATCGCCCTCTTTCCCCTGAGTTAAAGCATCGATCGCATTAGCAGTATTTCCAGCAGCTACACTGGCTAAAGCTGTCGCTAAGATTGTCCCCCAAACGATCCCATCCCCGGCGAGGAATGGCGGAAACGCCAAGCCACCTAATACAATTGCGCCACCAACGGCTAATTTAACTAGCGATCGCGTAACACCCATACGCCCTTCATCCCGGCATTGTTTGATTTCTAGGATAAACGATCCATAGAGCGAGCAACTGAAAAGAGCAGTATTTAAATATACAAGTCTTCAAGGGCGGCTACCACCGCCCCATCGAACCAAACACCCAACCCTTCTGCTCTGCGTCCCTTACGCCTAGATCCTAATATGTAAGGATGCTAAAATATTTCACAATTAGTGCCTGCTCTCATATCTAGTAGCATAGTGGCCTAAAAATTCTCTCATATCTGCGTTTATCTGCGTTCATCCGTCTTCATCTGCGGTAAAAATTTAACTAACGATAACAACAGACAATTTCAGGATATCGCTCACGTACTGCCGATGCAGTTGACGCCCAATCTAAAATCTAAAATCTAATGGAACTGCTACACCAACCAGGAGATGCTCTAGCTCAACGATATCAAATTGTAGATATATTGGGACAAGGTGGAATTGGGATAACCTACGAAGCCATAGACTTGCGGACGAATCAGCGGGTGGCACTCAAAGAGTTATCGTTGCGCCGCATGACTGACTGGAAAGTGCTTGAATTGTTCGATCGCGAAGCTAAGACTTTATCTGGGCTGAACTATCCCTGTATCCCTCGATATTTAGATTATTTCCAGGTCGATACGCCTGATGATAGACGATTTTACCTTGTTCAAGAATTGGCAGAAGGACGATCGCTCTCATCCCTAGTCGAAAGCGGTTGGCATACAAACGAAAACGAAGTCCGGCGTCTGGCTGAGCAAATTCTGGAAATTCTCATCTACCTACAAGAGTTTACCCCACCAGTCATCCATCGGGATATCAAACCCCAAAATATCATCCGTAGGGAAGATGGACAAGTTTTTCTAGTTGATTTCGGTGCGGTGCAAGACACCTATCGCCACACCATAACGCGGGGTAGCACCGTCATCGGCACATACGGCTACATGGCACCGGAACAGTTTGGGGGACAAGCTTACCCAGCAACGGATTTGTACGGATTGGGAACAACTCTACTATTTTTGCTGACGCACCAATTCCCAGCCGATTTACCCCAGTATCGTCTTAAAATAGACTTTCGCGACGTGGTGGAAATTTCACCTGAGTTTGCCGATTGGTTGGAAAAAATGCTCGAACCAATACCGGAAGATAGATTTTCTTGTGCGAAAGACGCTCTAGCAAACCTGCGCGGCGAACATACCAGTACCATCCAAAAGCGGCGTCAGCCAGCGGGGAGTCGCATCGGGTTGAAAAACACTCTTGGACGACTTGTGGTGGAAATACCGCCTGCTGGGTGGCGATTCCAGAACATTTCCTGGTTGGGGTTTGCGTTAATTTGGAGCGGTTTCTTATTTTTCTGGACTGCTGGAGCGATCGCAGTTGGGGCTTATTTGTTTTTCCCTCTGCTTTCCATTCCCTTCTGGATTGTCGGACTGGGTATGTTGGGAGGTATCCTGTTTAGTGTAGCGGGTCGGACAAGGTTGGAGATCGATCGGGTGAAGTATTTCCGGTTGCAGTGGAAGTTATTCTGGTTCAGCTATGAAGTTAAAGGAAAGACAGCGGATATCGATCGCATTGAACTCAGCAATAATTACGAAGTAAACGACAAACCAGTCATGGCTTGTACCCTGGTAGAAGGCTTGCGTACTCATCGTTTCGGTTCTTGGCTGGCGCAATCAGAAAAAGAGTGGCTAGTTGACGAAATCTCTACTTTTCTGCGAAAGCCGCTACTCTAACAGTAAAGATATCCAATCCACTTTCAGACTCAACTTAATTGAGCGATCGCATTGCGGGATTAATCTTAATTCACTAGCGAAACGTTAATTCCGCAATGCTAATGCCTACGGCACGCTTTGCGCGTTCGCCCCTACATAATCTTTTGGCGGGAAGGGAGTAAGTTAGTAGATTACCGTACCAATCCAAAATCCTCTCATCCAAAATCGATATGAACCGCCAGCGCATTCAACCAGAGCCAGGTCAAGAATCAGTCTGGGATTACCCGCGTCCGCCGCGTCTAGAAGACTCAGCAAAGCACATCCAGATCGTTTTTAACGGCATCGCAATTGTGGATACCCATCAAGCCAAGCGGGTCTTAGAGACCAGTCATCCACCCAATTACTACATTCCTCCCAGCGACATCAAGATGGAATACTTGCTCAGGCAAAATCGCTCCAGCTTTTGCGAGTGGAAAGGTCAAGCAGGTTACTACACAATTATCGTGGGTGACAAACAAGCGCCCTTTGCTGCCTGGTTCTATCCCGACCCCACCCCCGCCTTTGCGCCAATCAAAGACTACGTGGCTTTTTATCCCGGTTTGATGGATGTTTGTTATCTTAATGGTGAAAGGGTGCAACCTCAGCCCGGTGATTTCTACGGCGGCTGGATCACCAGCGACATTGTAGGGCCGTTTAAAGGTGCGCCAGGAACGTGGGGCTGGTAGATATAGCAAAAGTCAAAAGTCACTCATTCAAAAGTCAAAAGTGAAATGCTTGCTGTGAATTGGTTCTGCCGTTTTAGGATGTCCTAACTACCTTGGCGGTTGCTATAAGGGCAAAACGGAAAATTTGGCAATAGGTAAGCTACTAAATATCCGTATACTATCGGATACAAATCCTGACAAACAGGGTCTATAACAGAAGAATGTTTCATTAAATAATATCCTGGAGGGAGCCATGAACGATCGCTCCAATTTTCTGTACCCCCGTAGTCGCTACTACGGCCAAGTGAAACCAGAAAATTTGGTTTTTAACGCCAATTTGCAAGAATTCGCCCAGCGGGTGAATTTTATCTGCTCTTTAGAAACGGGTGGAAAGCTCTCTCCAGAAGAAGCTTATAAACAAGTTAAGAAACTCTGGAAACAGCTCAAACGCACTAAAAAGCAACTTGGCATCGGTGAAAAGCCCTTCAATCCTGAAGACGAAACCCCTTTGGGATAGAGGGCTAGCACCGATTCAGTAATGGTAGGGGCGAAGCATTCGGGCAGGAAATCTAGGGTAAGAGCGATAGATTTTCACTCCCGTTTGCTTCGCCCCTACAAGCTAAAAACGCACCGCCAAGTATTACTGAATAGGTGTTCTAGGGGCTAGGGGCAGAGGGGAAGAGGGGGAGTGGGCAATAATTCGTTCCTTTTCCCCTTTTTCTTTTGAATGAGTGACTTTTGACTTTTCTTGCTCCATTCCCTAATTCAATCTAAAATCTAAAATCTAAAATCTCTTGTCCGTTTTCAATCATGCCGAATCAATCTCCTATCCCAGTTGTGGTCAACGGTGCTGCTGGCAAAATGGGCCGCGAGGCGATCAAAGCTATTGCTGCGGCACCTGACATGACGCTGCTGGGTGCGATAGACCGCAATCCAGAATTTTTCAATCAAGATGCTGGAGAAGTGGCTGGATGCGGCCCGCTGGAAGTTCCGATCACCAATCAGTTTGAACCGATACTGGCGATGGCCGCTCAGGAAAAAGTGCTGGGCGTTATGCTGGATTTTACCCACCCCAAAACGGTTTATAATTCGGTCAGATCTGCGATCGCTTACGGTGTCCGCCCCGTCGTCGGCACCACTGGCCTGAGCCCCAAACAAATTGAAGAATTGGCCGAATTTGCCGATAAAGCCAGCACTGGTTGCCTGGTTATCCCCAATTTCTCGATCGGCATGGTTTTGCTTCAGCAAGCTGCTATCCAGGCGTCGAAATACTTTGATTACGTAGAAATTATCGAACTCCACCACAATCAAAAAGCAGACGCCCCCAGCGGTACAGCTATTAAAACCGCTCAAATGCTCGCAGAAATGGGCAAAACCTACAATCCACCTTCTGTTACAGAAGAGGAAAAATTACCGGGCGCTAGAGGCAGTCTCGCAGATGAGGGTATTCGCATTCACAGTGTGCGCTTACCCGGTTTGATCGCTCACCAAGAAGTGATTTTTGGTGCTACTGGTCAAGTTTACACCCTCAGACATGACACGAGCGATCGCACTTGCTATATGCCAGGAGTGCTGCTGGCAATCCGCAAGGTCACCGAACTCAAATCGTTAGTATATGGTTTAGAAAAGATATTGTAGGTGACTGGGGAGTGGTCAGTTGTCAGTTGTCAGTTGTCAGTTGTCAGTTGTCAGTTGTCAAGAAAATTGCTCCTCTGCTCCTCTGCTCCTCTGCTCCTCTGCTCCTCTGCTCCTCTGCTCCTCTGCTCCTACTCCCCTTTTTATTTTGAATGAGTGACTTTTGACTTTTCTTGCCCTATTCTCCATTCAATCTAAAATCTAAAATCCAAAATCTAAAATTTATATGCTAGTCCCATTAACGCGCAAAAAATTTGAACAACTCATTCCTTTCATCGCCACAGCAGCCCAGTACAAATATTGCTGGGGTAATGCAGCCGAGTTTTTAAAGCGGGTGTTAATTTCTTTGGTGAGCGTATTGCTACTTTATTTGATAACGAGCTTGTTAGGAGAGGCATTTGCACCAATAATTCTTTTAGTAGGAATTGTCAGCGGTATGTACTGGCTCTGGGGGCCAGTTTTATGGGCGAGTTTGCGTAATATTGAATGCCGAAGTTCCCGGTACAGCGCTTTTTGGCGCGGTCAGGTGTTAGATGTTTATATAAGTGAAGAATTAGTTGGCACCGAAGAAACAGTAAATAAGCGCGGCGAATTGATGATAGTGGAAAACCGGGAGCGAAGGCTGACTCTAGAAGTTGGGGATGAAAATGGTTTTCTGACTAAGTTGCAAGTCCCTCTGCGACGTTCTCACCAAGCGATCGTTACAGGAGAATGGGCTGAAATGGTGGTAATGTCTAATCGACCCGATATGAGTCGGATTAGCAATGTCACCGATATTTACCTTCCTGAACTTGATGTGTGGGTGAGTGACTATCCTTACTTACGGCGAGATGTATTTATTGATATGAGCAGTCGGTTAGAAAACGATCCGGAATCGGAACAACCGCAGAGAAACAAAAAGCGATCAACCAAGCAAGAACCGAGATCTGGTTCTACTAAAACTCGTAGAGTACCGAGAAGAAATGATGATTGGTAGAATACTTAATGTCAAATAGTACAAAGGAAACGAAATGAGCGTTATTGATTTAAAAACCCTTTATGAAACTGACGATTTAGAGTGGTTGGAGTCCACCATAAAATTACTCAAGAACCGTCAGTTTAATGCTTTAGATTTAGATAATTTAATTGAGGAGTTGTCAGATTTGGGTAGTGAGAAAAGAAATACTGTAGTTAGTCTGTTAAATCAAATTATCAGACATTTACTGTTGCTTGAGTATTGGAAAAATGAAGCAGAGCGTAATACAAACCACTGGCGAAGTGAAATTTATAGCTTCCGCGATCAATTAGATCAAAGGTTGACAACTAACTTACGAAACTATTTACAAGAACATTTACACTTTATCTACAAGCGTGCGCTTGGTTTTGTCAAAGAAAAAACTGGAAACTCTGCTAACTTCCCTACAGAATGCCCTTACACACTTGACCAATTACTTGATTTAAATTGGTTCCCTGAGCAACTTCCTCACATTGACTAGGTTCCTAGCTAATGCTGCAAATTAGGTTATTAGTGGGCGATCTCATGGGGAGTAATTGATAAATGCGATCCGAGCAGCTATTAATTTTCATTCTTCGTATTATTCGTATTTCTCCATATTGAAAAGTGGTAAATCTGACTCAACTTCTGCCAAACTAACTCTTTCTGCTTCTGTTGGTTGTGGAAACTCAGAGGAAACAAACAAGTTACTCTTCAGAACTTCCTCAAACAAAGAAGATAACGGAGGAAAAATATCAACAGTTGCATCAAGCACCCACAGCAGATCGAGAAGTTCATTATCGAATTCCCAGATTTGCGGACGAATATCATCGAGAGGTGAAGATTTTTTACCAGCACCATCTTTCATGCGATAGGAAAGCCAAGATTTTACAACTTCTAAACCTGAAATACTGAAATTATAGACTTCTTGACGAACCCGTTCAAATACACCTTTACCAACTCGCAGTTCTTGCGTACCGACATCATAAGAAAACTCTGTTGGATAGTCGGTTTCTGTTGTCGGAGTTCCCACCTTGCAACGAGCATTTCCTGGCGGAATTTTACCTGGTTTCATACCATTAGGAACAAAGCGTTCGCCGTATGTATGTAACCAAATAAGTTGACGACCAATAGTAACTACCTGCTCAAATAAATTAGAGTTTTTTGTAATAGGAATTCGTGCGCCTGGTGTTTCTAGTTCATTCCAGAATTCTTTCACATATCTTGGAGTAGCAAGAATCGCATAACAGTAAGCAAAGAAATCTTCTGGTGAAATTTGGCATTTTAAGTTTGCACATAAGGTTGCCAAAACTCCATGAGTGATGTTAGGTTGAGTTCCTGTAGCGTCTCGCCAGAGGGGAATAATGTGTTTACCTCCAAAAGAGCCACGAAAGTAATGTAAATCAGGGACTAATTCGGTGACAACTGCTGAGGAACCTTCACCAAGAATTTCAGTGAGTAAGCTTATCATGTAAATTTGTCGATCGCCTTTAGATCTTAATAAATTTGGTCGAGGACGATCGCAAAGTCTATTATCCAGTAAAGTCCATTGTCGATCGAAGCTGCGATAGGCATAGCGAATGGGTTGGATGGGTAATCTATCTGAAGATAGGTTAACAATCGGGGCTAATAAATTTCCTTTATCCTCAAGGGATGAATATTGCTTACTAATTTTTCTGGCATCAGTTTCTTTAAATAGCTTCTTTTGAGTTTCCCCTGAATTACGACTAAAAATAAGTGTTTTCCATCGTTCCTTCAGAACATTTATATTTTCACCGATCGGCCATTTCCGTTTAAATTGAACTCCGTTTTCTTGCCAAGGAAATAAATCAGTCAATCTTGCCCAATTCCAATAGTCAATATCGCTTATGGGTAAAAAGAAATCTGTCCAACCTGTGGGGCAATTTTTCCATTCCAAATCTTTGAAATAGTTGATACTAGCAAGAGTTGCCAGTTTTTCTGCTTCTGTGCCATCAACTCGCGTAAAATGAACTTTCGCTGGCACTTCAGGTTGAGGTTTTTCATAGCGAACACCTATAGCAATCGCAACTGGAGTTTGAATAGCAAATACGTTATCTGTTTTTCTAGCGCCAAGATTATCTCCCTCCAAATCGATAATCCAAAGTTCATCAAAAGTTTGACGCATCACCTGTCTCATTCCGGCAAAACCAGGCCCACGCAGATAAGAAGAAGCCGTGATAAAGCTAATAATACCTGGACGATTTTCTTGATTTGACTCAAAAACTTTCCATAGCGCCCATCGCCAAAAATAAACATAGTCGTTATATAAATTCTTAGCATGAACGAGTTGCCCTGTCTGTCGTAGCGGTTCAATAAAATCTTGCAGAATAGCCTTAGCAATCATCTGTTGATTTTGATCAATTTCCTGTCTGTTATCTCCAAATCGAACCCATCCGCCTTTTCGTTTTTCAACTTCTCGATCGTCTTCTTGAATCTGTTGACGATCGTAAGGTGGATTACCGATACAAACGAGAACGGGTGTATCTTGCTTAATCTTTTGGGCGCGTTTGTATTCTTCTCCTAACGGTTTGAGAGATAACGGTAAATGTCCAGGTACAGCAGCATAAGGAGATTCCAGCGTATCAGTAAGATATACATGAACACCATCTTTTGGTAAAGTTCCTCCTTCGCTCAAAATTTGCTGAGTTAAGCGAAGATGAGCAACTGCATAAGGGCCTACTAGAATTTCAAAAGCATGGATATTTGCCGCCGCTGTGGTAGCAGCAGAAACTCGCATTCCTGCTCCTCGATCTTCGGTAATTCGATCGAAACCATGTTTAAGGGCTGTTAAAATATAAGTGCCTGTTCCGCAAGCGGGATCTAGAGTTACAACCTTTGGATCGATGAATGAATACTCTGCATCAAAGTGTTTTGCTAGTAACTCTGCCACCAATCTAACCTGTGTTTGAATAACGGGTACTGGAGTGTAGTAAACACCCCTCTCTTTTCGCATTTTCGGGTCATATTGTGCCAAGAAATCTTCATAGAAATATAGCCAAGGATCGTCATTGCCTTTTTGAGCTAGTGCAGTGATGTCAATGGCAGCAATAACTCGTTCTAATAGATTTAGTGATACCTCAATTTGTTCGCGTGCTGCTTCATCACCAAGGATTTTCAAAGCATCAGCAAGTAAGCTGTGTCCTGTTCTGATTGTTTTTACTGCTTGTGGTAATGACAGATCTTCCGCACCAGAAAATCGCGCTAGTAAAAGCGCATAGGTTAATGTCTGAGCATAAGCATCTGCAAATTGCTTGTTGTCAGCATCAGGGAAAAGATAAATCCGCCAATCTTTTGCCAAAGTGCTAAGATTAGATTCGGGATCTTCCAGTGCAGCTAACACATCTGTCCGTAATAAGCGACAAATAGGAGCCAGCATTTCAGCGAGAGCTTTTGGTGTAGAAGGTACAATTGGTTTCCATTGTAAAAAATCTCGCAAAAGTGTCAGCAAAGCCTGAGAATTTCGATCGTTAACAGCATCTTCACCATCAGAGGTAATATCACCAGAAAGCTTGATAATTTTTCCTACTCTCTCACCCGTTCGGTAAAGAGCCCATTGATTTCGATCGGTGTAAATCAGATTTGATAAGTTCTTAAATTTTTCCCATTGCTGTTTATTATCTCCTTTGAATTTGCTGGGATCTGCTCCTTTTCCTGGTGCTTTTAGTTCAATGTATCCAGCTAAGAGAGAACTAACTGCAACTCCTACATCAGGTCTTCCTGAAAGTGCCTTTTCTCTAACTTCTGTAACGACATTTACTTTTAAATTAAGTAGCTCTCCACTGCGTTTAAGCAAATTTTCCATCGGTGCTTTGAGTTGGTCTTCAGGATTGAAAGAAATCGATTGGAGTGTAAATTTATTATTTACTTCTGTTGAAAAGTTTTGCAATACTTTTCTAAAGTTATTTTCTGCATTGCTTGTCATTTTCCCCTCCGATTAAAGCCCTTTTCAAGTGCGTGAGGTACAGAGAAACCCGGTAACTTCTGCGAAACCGGGTTTCTGGGGTGTAATTCATGCAACTGAAACCTGCTATATAGACACTGATAATATTTTAGACAGTACCAAAATTTAAGGTAGTCTGCTCAAGAGCGAAGCAATAAGCAACAGAGATTCACAAGTTTTATTTAAACTACGCAATTCTTAAAATTTAGATTGTAATCGATCGCACATCCCAAAACCAAGTGCGATCGCTATCCATACAAAACAATATCAAATCCCCTGACCATAACCAATAATCTCCTCAACAGTAATCTCTAAATCTGGGAAAAACCGCGACTCAATCCTCTGTTTCCCTATAAAACTCTGAAACTCATATTCCCTTTCCACTAAAATACTACGCGAATTCACCAACTGTCCGATCGAAATCGTAGGTTCTTCAATTTTCGGATTCTTGCGGTTAGGATAACGCTCAACAGTAAACAACGGGTCAACAATCCACAACTCACTTACCCAAAAAGCAGCATACCACAACGGTTTATTCCGATAGTCTTCTTCCCAATTCGTGCTGACAATTTCAATTACAATGCTAGGTGCTTCTTTCAATACCGCTTCTGATTGAGTCTGGCGATTCCAAGCATCACGATTAATTGCAATCAAGTCCGGTTTGCGAGTATCTTTTTGCCCGGCGTTGCAGTACGGGTTTTGGATGCACCAGCAGTCCGAGTTGGCGGCGTCTGCTTTCCATTCGCAATTCTACCATCAGTTCGGAACGCAGATTTTCGTGTTCCCCTGAAGGTTCAGCCATAGGAGAGATCCTTCCGTCGATAAGTTCGTATTCCTGTCCTTCAGGTAGGTCTAGGTTAAGAAACTCTTCTACGGTATAGGTCTGGAATTGTACCGCAATAACCATAGTCAATTCCCGGCAGTGAGGTATATTATTTTATCATTATAAATGTTTCAATTAATTTTAGCAGAAACTCGATCGCTATTCAATAATTTCATCGTACCGATCTGGATCGTCTTCTCGACGCTGCCTCATTAATGTCAGAATATCTTGTAAGGAAGTTAGCTCTAGCCTTTGATGGCGTTCCTGGGTATAGTTTCCTTGACCAGGGCTGAAGTGCTGAATAAACAGAATTGTATCAACAACACCTAAAGCATCGACTAATGCTTGATACCCTTGTCGAACAATTTCCTGTTGGGTTTTAGTCATTATCATCGTCCTCAACTTGTGTGGATTTCATCAGCCATTGCACTGGATTGTCAACGGCTACATTGATGGCTTGCATATTTCTTTGAGCTTTTCTAAGTAGCCTGTCATCGGTAGATAAAAATATATCGGCGCGGCTTCGTTCAGCACTAGCGATATGAGTTGCATCGTAGCCAGAAAATCCGAGTTTTTGAAGTTCTACCGATCGCTCCTCGATAAATTGGCTACTGATAACTTTGATTTTAGCGCTCATCAGAATTGCTTTCACGTTCTTAAGCCGCTCTAAATCAGGGGTTTGGTCTAGTTCTACATCTAACGCCGTGCTGGTGATGAGTTTCCATTGTCCTGACTGGCATTGTCTTAAGATGGTAAGAATTGCTTGGGTTTCTAATGCAATACGAGGCTGGGTGTGATCGTCGAAAGGACGATTAAGGCAGCAGGCATCAAGATAAATTCTGTAGTTCTGACTCATATCAGTCTTGTCCTGCTGGTGAGGAGTTCTTGCATCATGCCCCTTTTGATCTTTTACCATTAACCACCATATAACTTTTCCCCGCTTTATCCCCATTCCCATCCAAACTCTTATCTCGCTGCTTAAACTCATCTAACAACTTAAAAAATTGCTCGAAAGCATCCTTTTCATCGCGAGTAAATAGCAAAATAATATTAGCCCAAGAATTATTAGTCCGCACGTTAAACCGTCGCTGTATCCAATCATGGAAATGTTCGTAAAAATCCGCTTCTTCTTCAGTTAATTCAATTCCTAATTCGCTACGAGCAAATTGATAGCCGACTAAAAAATGCCGCAAAATACTAATGTAAGGCTTACCAATATACATTCCCGGTCTGCTTTTAATTTTTGACAAAGCTTCATAAATTTCAGTCATAAATGCCGAAATTTTGGACGATTTGATCAATCTCTCGAAAAATCTCCTCTCTGGATAACTGGCTCACCCAGACCCCCGATTTTTACTAAGGCTTATTTTTAGATAATTCTTTCTCGATTCTAACCTTTTCTAAACCCCTACCGCCCCCTCTTGCCCGTAAGCTTGCCACGCCAAATCCACCAGTCCGTTGACAATTGCAGCCGCTACCACTGCACTACCCTTGCGACCTTCTGTGCGAATGTGGGGAATCAGCGACTCTTGCAGTCGCTCTTTGGCAACATCCGCATCGACAAAACCAGCAGGGGTGCCAATCACGAGAGCGGGTCTAATTTCTTCTGCCTCAATTAATTCTACCAGTACAGTGAGAGCCGTCTGGGCATGGCCCACCACAAAGATCCCCTCTGGGTAGCGTCTGGCTAAAGTTTCAATTCCCCACGCAGCACGAGTTTTTTCCCTTTGGGGTCGTGTCAGGGCGTCCATGCTACAGTACACGGGGTTGGCAAAGGTGGTTTGGATACTCGGTGTGATGCCAACTTGCACCATTGGCACATCGACGACAATGGTGGTGCGAGCCGCTAACGCTGCGGCTCCTGCTTGCAAGGCTCGTTCTGAAAAACGAATTAAGGATTTGTATTCAAAATCGGCTGTTGCGTAAATTACTCGACGGACAATCTCGTATTCCGCTGGTGAAAAAACATGATCGCCGATTTCGCGATCGATTATTGCCAAACTTTGGGCATCTGTGACGTGCCATTCCATGACTTTTCTCCGGCAGCTATTGTTCGGGCATCGACATGGCCAGTCCTGACCACCCTATCCATTCCTACCCATACGATACCCTTCATCGAAGGATTATCACTCTCTAGCAGAAAAAAATGGCATTTTTGCCATGAGCGATACTCGAACTAACAAGCTTTCACCGGCGATATTTGGTAGTTAGCGACTGGAACCTTCAGAACTAGAGGCTAACATTGGCGAGAGGTAGGCAACCAAGGCACCAATCATAAAGCCTGCCACATTCCGAAATAAAGGCAACCACTCGGAAGTTCGGGTGACAACTGGGCCAATGCCGAAGGAAATAAACAGTATTCCCCATAAGGGCGAGAAAATTAAAGCCCATTGCCAAGCCACTATTTGTCCTGGTTTGCGTGGTTGAGCGGCGAATCCAGCAATTACTCCACCGACAATCGAGCTAACTAAGGTAAGAATCCACTGTTCTTGCGGCAGTCCCGGCACTACATTGCAACCGCCCCTTAACAAACAGGTTTTGATGGATTCTAAAGATTGAATAATTGATTGGTCTTCGCCTTCTTCGCGCACAAAGAACATATTGCCGAACCGAGTTTGCAACTCAATCCAGAAGGTACGAGGTAAAAACTGATACAGATCGTCCCCGACACTGAAGTTTAGGATGTTGCCGCCCCGCGAATCGGCAATGAGTAGGACGCTTTTGTCATCTAGTCCCCAATAGTTTTTGACGGCTCGACCGGGTGTGCGATCGTATTGGGTCAAAACTCTCAGCTTCCAGCCTGTTTGCGCCTCGAATTTCTCTAAATCTTCAGCAAGCGCTTCTTTCTGAATATCGGTCAGGGATTTGGCTAGGTCGATGATTGGGGTCTGGATCTCAGGCAGTAACTCTGGGTTGTCGTATGCTAGGGCTGCGGGCGCTTGAGCCCAAAGAGTCGCCGCCAGGAAAAAGGCTGCAATGGATGCCAAAAGTCGTTTTACAAAAATATGCTGCTGCATTGGCTTTTTTACCAGTATCTCAAGTGTGGACAATAAAATATGTCTTTCTTAATCAAAGGATAATGGAAAACTCATATTTCTTTACACTTGTTCACAAAAAAAATTCCTAAATTAGGATGCTCATCAACGTCTAGGATGAATTGAGGCTATAAGGTGTCTAATTTTGTCATTATATGGTATAATAACCGCTCTTCCGTATTTACTATGCTATTTGAGCGCTTGTGCAGGGGAGCGCTTGTGCAGAGGAGCAGGAGAATAAAAATGTTATTTTTTTTAACAAAAGCATAACAATTCCGAAAGAGTCAGATTTTTAGCCTGAAATGTGCAATCTGAAATCTAAATATACTTCGCACGGGCATAAATGGGCGAAGCATTCCGTGAATAATTTGTTGGTTGAACCCAAAGATCTTTGACGGAATGCGAAAGCCCCTACAGGGATAAAAAAAGCACGGTCACAGACCGTGCTGAGTATAATTAACGCAAGTTGCTAGTTTAGGACTTACGCTTTTCTCCCCCCAGATTTGGGGGATCGGGGGGGCAAAATCAAGGTTTTTGCGTAAGTCCTGTAGTTATATGATTAAGGAACTTAGTAGTTACTAGGTACGTTATTGCGCTAAAGCGCTTTAGCGCAACAACGTACCCATTACCTATTACTAGCAACTTAAGTTAATTAGTAGCGTTCTCTAGAACCCCGACTGTTACCGCCCCAGCCACCGCCAGCAGGTTTTGTGTCTTCGCGAGGCTTAGCCTTATTAACTTTTAGATCCCGACCCATCCACTCAGCACCGTCAAGACCCTCAATAGCAGCTGCTTCTTCAGCATCCGATCCCATTTCCACAAAACCAAAACCGCGAGAGCGACCAGTTTCGCGGTCAACGGGTATTTGAACCCGCTTGACCGTTCCGTAGTCGGCAAAAACTTTGGTCAGTTCTTCTTGCGAAACTTGGTAGGATAGGTTACCTACATAAATTGACATGGAAAATCTCCGAAATCAGATAGAAGTAACAATTGAAATTCGGAGAGAAGCCTGTCAATATCATTATCAATACCAACCACAAACACTACACCGAATTCAATAGTCTTATGAGAGTTTAGCACAAAAGTTAAAACCAAAAGCTTCTCTCGCTCCAAATTCCTTATTTAGGGTGAAGTGGGACGCGAGTGGGTGGTGTACGTATTGGCGCTACGCCTCTCTACAACCGCACTACCAAACTGGGGTCAACGTCCTGTAATTTAGCACAGCCGCTCAAGGCCATTGCTATATCCAATTCATCTTGCAACAGTTCGAGTACGTGCCCAACACCAGCTTCTCCGCCAACAGCTAATCCCCACAATACGGGGCGTCCCAACAATACTGCTTTTGCTCCTAAAGCCAAGGCTTTGAGGATATCTGTGCCGCGACGAATGCCGCCATCAACGAGAATTTCTGCTTTGTCCCCTACAGAGGCAACCACTTCACTGAGGGCATCGATAGATGCTCTAGCTCCATCCAATTGTCTCCCCCCATGATTGGAAACTATTACTGCTCTAGCTCCATGTTCCACCGCCCTCACCGCATCATCTCCCCGCAAAATTCCTTTTACTACTAAAGGTAGATGCGAAATAGATTGCAACCAGTCCAAATCTTTCCACGTTAACGCAGGATTCAGCTGCTCTAAAAAATAGGTAAACAAACCCGATTCGCCCGGATTGTAGGGAATCTCCAAATCTGTTAAAGTGACCAAATTAGCAAGTTCCATACCTGCTGGCAGAGCAAATTGATTGCGCCGATCTCTCTCCCGCCGCCCCAAAACGGGAGCATCGACCGTCAGACAAAGCGCCCGATAACCAGCTTCATCGGCGCGTTCTACCAGTGCCTTCGTCAGACCTCTGTCCCGATGTACATATAATTGAAACCAGAATCGATTTTCGATTGAAGAAGCTTCTTGTTCCGTTTGTTTCGAGGCTAACGCCACTTCCTCTAAACTCTTTGTCGCCAGGGTACTAAGTACCATCACCGTTCCCAACTTGGCGGCGGCTTTAGCAGTGGCAATTTCTCCTTCTGGATGCGCCAGACACTGGAAAGCCATCGGCGCGATTAGAATTGGCATCTGGAGAGATTGACCCAGTATAGTCGTACTTAAATCGCGCCGACTTACATCTACCAGCATTCGGGGACAGAGTTTGTACCGCTCAAATGCGGCACGGTTGTCTCGCAGGGTGATTTCGTCCCACGCACCGCTGGCGTAGTAGTCTAGTGCCATCTGAGATAGATGCTTGGCGGCTAGGGTTTCGTACTCAAATAGATTTATCGGTTTAATAGGCGCAGTCATGTCCTAATGGTTAGGGAGTGCGATCCTGACCCGATCGGGTGAAATCCGATCGCGTTCTGCTATGTTATAACTTTCATAGAATAAAACATTGACTATGCGTAAATTTTTACTAGCAACAGCAAGCACTGTAACTTTCTTCGGTTTGGGAATAGCTGCCTTAGCAGACGTGCGGGTAGCTCAACAGCCTAACTGCAACGATCCTCAAACTCAAAGCGAAATGAACGCTTGTGCCGGAATATCCTATCAGAATGCAGATAGAAAGCTGAATCAAGTTTATCAGCAACTGCTGCCCAAGTTGCCAGCTGCGCGAAAACAAAAATTAGTTACAGCACAGCAGGCTTGGCTTAGATTTCGAGATGCCAGTTGTGTTTTTGAAAGAAGTGAAGTTGAGGGAGGAACTATGGCTCCCATGATTTATAGTGGCTGTCTGGCAACTGTCACGGAGCAAAGAACAAAAGACTTGGAGAGATATTTGGATTCCGTAAATAACAGATAATCGTTCCCATTTCTGGTGTGAGGTGGCGACCGCCTAACATACCGTAAGCGATCGCTCCTCATTACCGCCCGGAAAGCCTACCAACATATTACACTAAATCCTGAAAAAATGCTAACAAAATTTATTGCTACTTCTGCGATCGTCCTTACCATCACAGCAGCTAATGTAGGAATACCACAAAACGCGATCGCCCAGCGATCTAATACCACCGTACCCACTCGCCAAATCCTCGCCAAAATCAAAGGCAAAACCCAAGTGCCGATATTTCTTCCCAGTGGCGTACCATTTCCCGGTCGGCTTTACTTTAATCCCCAAGTGACAGAAAATGGATACGATGTCTACTTCGATCGCACCGCCAATTGCCAGGGAGTAACAGTTTGCAATATTGGATCGATCGGAGCTGAAAAAGGCGGACAATTAATAACGCCATTACAAGGAGTAACGAGAACATTCAAAAACATTCAACTAGCTGGGAGAACCAGAGGCATTTTTCACAACGGTTGCGGTGCATATTGCACAGCCACAGTTCAATGGCAAAATCAAGGAGTTGTGTATCAAGTATCAGTTAAAAACGGACGGGAAGCAGAGACTGTGCAAATAGCAAATTCTGCAATCCAAGCTGGCAGACGTTAAATTTTTTATATGCAACAAACAACCCTGGCTACTAGAGACAGGGTTGGAAAACACTGAATTTTCAACTACCATAGGACTTACCCAAAGAAACCCGGTTTCTATGAGAAATCGTAGGTTTTGCGACGATAAATCTATGAAGAAACCGGGTTTCGGGCCTTGTCGTGTCTAAGTCATGTACCAATCTGAATCGCAAACAGCATCCCCATTTGAAGAATAGGGATCTACACGCCATTGCAGTTCGCGATTAATCATTTTCAAACTATTGTTTTCTGCTTTCAGCTTATCTACTTGAGATTGAAGCTCTTGAATTTGATTCTGGTAACTTTGATTCAGCCGGATAACTATGTCAATCTCCTCTTTTGTCAGCACTAATATCTGAATCATCGAAAAGTCCACCTCTGTATGGCTTGGGGTTTACATTCCCAACATAGGTTTGCTTTCCCACCAGTGGACGAATTGCGATACAGATGTAAAGTTTTTTTAACTGGCGCGATAGACTCCACCAATCTTAGAGGCGTAAATCTTTTTCCCGTTTATCCAGGCGAATGAACGTTGTTTTCGCCATGTTTTTGATTCCGGTTTTCGGCAGGCAATAGCGCCTAAACGACACATTTTTACTGTTAATTCGTTAAACTCGGTTAATTTATCTCTCAGTGAAGGTTTGATCTGCGCCGCAAATTGAGCTGCCACGAGTGTCATTGGCATCCATGAAACATTGAAGTTTTCCCAAGCGAAATTGTTTTTTAGCTTTTGCGTTTCTATCTGATTTAGTCGAGGATAAAACCCATCTGCCATTCCTTTATCAACAAATCTCCTTACTTGCTTAAATCCATTTTTACCCTTAGCCATTGAAATTTCTTCATAAGGTCGTAAGCAGACTGAAAATCTATCATTTTCAGTTTCTTTTAAAATCTCTGCAAACAGATCGTAAGCGGACTTAAAAGGATATTCGCTCTCCAGTATTTTCCTAAAAAGCTTAAGGAACTGTTCGGGTAGCTGCACAGAAAAACACGCAGCAAAGAACAAAGTAGCTCGCAAACCAGAATGTACTATTTTGACATCGGGTTCTGCTAGTTGAACTATTTCCCACAAACTCTTGTAGTGTCTAACCAGCAGCCAAATACCATCGTACTTCAGTTTGTCAATCTCTTTGTTGTCTAAAGCTTGAGCAATTGGATCGCCCTGTCCAACAATAAACTCTGCTCTCCAGCATTCAGCAATAATACCATTCCCTTTTCTCATGGTATGCCATTCATCAATTTGGTATTGTGTATTAGCCTGATGTAGCAGGTGTTCGCTTGGTAGATTTTCTATAAGTTGAGCGATTTGTTCCAAAATTTCAACATCTTTTTTGATCATTTTTACCTCCCAGATACTTTAGAAACTTAATTGATATATATTAAAGCATTAGAGTCAGTTGGGGCGATTGTCCTGCCTCAAATAACTTGAGCGGTTAATTTCATGCGATCGCACTTCTCAACTAAATCTATCTCCTTGGTAAAAGCGATCGCACCATCCTCAGAACTATTCCTGCTAACTACTACAGTTCTATCCCTAAATCTCGCAACCGCTGAGCTAGATATTCAGCGCGTAGCTCAGCTTCTTGGGCGCGTTGTTCGGCTTCTTGAGCGCGTTGTTCGGCTTCTTGGGTTCGTTGTTCGGCTTCTTGAGTTCGTTGTCGCTCGATATCGGCTTGTTGCTGTGCGGCTTCAGCATCAGTTGGAATCCAGTTTCCTTCAACATCATACCAGCGCAACCACAACCGATTAATTCCTTGATACTCTCCTTGCCACAATCCCAAACCCAATTCAACAGTCGTCATCCAAACTCTTGGTTCAGTCAAAATTAACTCTTGATAACGACCAGATGAGAGAGTAAATGCTCGTAGCTGGTTAGTATAACGATTAAATACAACATAGTAAGGCACTCGCAAAATCCGCTCATAAACTTCCCACTTAGTTGGGGATTTATTCACCTCACTAGGTGTCTCTCCCAAATCTTCCTTCTCTGTACCGGGGGACAGTAATTCCACCACAGCCAAAGGACTAATTCCTTCTTGCCAAACTACATAACTCAAGCGTAAATCTTGCTCGTCATAAAGCCTCGGTACTCCCACAACTCCAAACCAATCGGGTCGTTTATACCAGTTTTGGTGACGAACATCGTAATATAAGTTCATGTCACTACCGCAAAATACCCGATCGGGGAAATAGTTCTGCGGACGGAAAGTGAAACTCAGCAGTTGAGGTTGCAAATCGTGAAATTCGTCAGGCAAACCGGGTTCCTCTGGGTCTTCGCTAGGTAGATCGTACATCGTGGGCAGAGTTTCCCTGGGAGAGAGAGGCGGATCGGTTTGCTCAACAGGATACTTCAACACAAACATAACTATTCTCACTTGCTTTATTTTCTAATATAGAAGTCCCACGCTGCGGTAGCCTAGATAAAGTGACTTTACACGCTCCTTGGACAACACAGCTTTATGTCCCCTGCCGTTTCCGCTCCTCCCCGCACCATTCGCATCGCTTCGCGCAAAAGCCAACTCGCGTTAGTGCAAACCTATTGGGTGCAAGAACAACTCCAGAAACACTTTCCCGACAGAACCTTTGAAGTCCACACCATGAGTACCCAAGGCGACAAAATACTCGATGTCGCCTTAGCTAAGATTGGGGATAAGGGACTATTCACCAAAGAACTCGAAGTGGGAATGCTCAATAACGAGACAGATTTTGCCGTCCATTCCCTCAAAGACTTGCCCACCAAATTGCCAGAAGGCTTATTTTTAGGTTGCGTCACCGAACGGGAAAACCCAGCAGACGCCCTCGTAGTGCATGAAAAATACAAAGATAAGCAAATAGACACCTTGCCAGAGGGTGCTGTGGTGGGAACATCCTCCCTGCGACGACTAGCGCAAGTGCGTTACCACTTCCCTCACTTGACTTTTAAAGATATTCGGGGTAATGTGAACACGCGACTGGCGAAGCTGGATGCGGGTGAGTTCGACGCGATTATTTTGGCGGTGGCGGGGTTGCAAAGATTGGGAATGGCCGATCGCATCCACCAAATCATCCCACCAGAAATATCCCTCCACGCAGTCGGACAAGGAGCCTTGGGGATCGAATGCCGTAGCGACGACACCGAAGTGCTATCTTTAATCAAAGTATTAGAACACGCTCCCACCGCCCAACGCTGCTACGCAGAGAGAGCATTTTTACGAGAACTAGAAGGCGGTTGTCAAGTGCCGATCGGCATTAACACCCAAATTGAAGGCGACACCCTTACCTTAACCGGAATGGTTGCCAGTCTCGATGGCAAGCAGTTAATCAAAGATATCATTAGCGGTACTGTTAGCGAAGCTGAAAAACTAGGCATAGAACTAGCACAACGCTTACGCCAACAGGGAGCCCAAGAAATATTGGATCGAATCATTGCCGAAGTCAGACACCAATAAACGGACTCTTAACTGGGGGAAGCGTATATATTCGGCTCTTTCGGAGTTGCTATGCTTTTGTTGAGTTAAGAACATTTTTATTTCTTTTCTCCTCTCCCACTCTCCCCCTCTCCCCTAAAGCTCAAATAGCATAGTAAGTACGGAAGAGCCATATATTCTCCCTCCCCAATGCTTCCTGACCCCTACTCCCCTTTTGAAGCGACACCCTTTGCCGTAACATAAGCACAGGTTCAAACTATCATGTAACAAACCATTGCAGGGAACGCGAAAAACTAAGATGCGGATTCTATTTGTTGCAGCTGAAGCAGCACCCCTGGCTAAAGTAGGCGGCATGGGGGATGTCGTCGGGGCATTACCCAAAGTCCTAAAAAAAATGGGGCATGATGTCCGAATATTCATGCCCTACTATGGCTTTATGCCCGACAAAATAGACATACCAAAATCGCCTATCTGGTATGGCACAGCGATGATGCAAAACTTCGCTGTCTACGAGACGGTCTTTCCAAATAGCGATGTACCCCTGTACCTATTTGGTCATCCCTCCTTCTGGCCGCGCCGCATCTACTACGGAGATGATGAAGATTGGCGGTTCACCTTGTTTGCCAATGGGGCCGCTGAATTTGCCTGGAACTATTGGAAGCCACATATTATCCACTGTCACGACTGGCACACCGGCATGATTCCAGTGTGGATGCAGGAAGACACGGACATCAAAACCATTTTCACAATTCACAACTTGGCTTATCAAGGGCCGTGGCGCTGGCGGTTAGAGCAGATTACTTGGTGCCCCTGGTATATGCAGGGTCATAATACAATGTCCGCTGCCGTTCAGTCTGCCGACTGGGTAAACACCGTTTCTCCCACTTATGCCGACCAGATCAAGACCCCTGCTTACGGCGAACAGATGGAAGGCTTGTTATCCTACGTCAGCGGTAAGTTAAACGGCATCCTCAACGGGATCGACACTCAGAGTTACGACCCTGCGACGGACAAACACTTAGCCAAAAATTACACTGTTGATACGATCGAGGATCGCCGTTTCAACAAGGTTGCTCTCCAGGAAGAACTGGGCTTAGAGGTGAACGGTAGCGTCTTTTTGTTTGGTTTGGTATCACGTTTGGTAGAACAGAAGGGCATCGACTTAATCATTCAGGTGCTAGACCGCTTCATGGCCTACACTGACGCACAATTTGTTGTTTTGGGCTTGGGCGATCCTTATTACGAAAACCAAATGTGGCAGATTGCCACCCGTTACCGTGGTCGGATGTCAGCTTACATCCTTCAGAGCGATGCTTTAGCCAGACGGATTTACGCGGGTACTGATGCTTTCTTGATGCCCAGTCGCTTCGAGCCTTGTGGGATTAGCCAAATGCTGGCGATGCGCTACGGTTGTGTACCAATTGTGCGTCGTACCGGCGGTTTAGTTGATACCGTCTCCCACCACGAACCGATGGACCATGAGGGTACGGGTTTCTGTTTCGATCGCTATGAACCGCTAGACCTTTACACCTCTATGGTGCGGACATGGGAGAGCTTCCGGTATAAAAAAGAATGGCGCGAACTGCAACAGCGGGGTATGCGGATGGACTTCAGCTGGGATAAATCAGCCCAGGAGTACGACCAATTGTACCGCTCCCTAGTTGGCTCGCTCCCGCCGGAACCGACACCAGAGCCACAGCCACAGTTAGCAAAAATAGCAATTCCCTAATACATATTTAAGGGCATCCGTCAAGGGTGCCCTGCCTCTGTTTTTTCTTGGCTTGAGAACATCGGATCGCCTTGGCTTTGAGTCGCCTGGATATAAGGTTTGGGGTCTTCTGCTACCCAACCTAAATCTGAGTTGTAGCGAACTTCAAAATGCAGATGCGGAACGTTGATGTCAGGCTTACCTGTGGAACCGACTGTTCCCAACTGCATACCTTGTTGAACTCTCTGTCCGGTGGAGACTGTAATAGTGTCCAAGTGAGCGTAGCGGGTTTGCTGTCCTTGCTGATGATTGACTACCACTAAATTGCCGTAATCTTCTCGCTCTCCGGCAAACGCTACTGTACCGTCGCCTGCTGCAAAAACAGGTGTTCCAGGTGTCGCTAGCAAGTCGATGCCGCTGTGAAAGACTACTTTGCGGGTAACTGGATGAAGATTCCACCCAAAGCCAAAACCCACCGCAGCTTGTGAGGGTAAAGGATAGCCTTTCAAGGTGCTATCCTCAAATCCAACCTCAGAACCTTCTGGAGACCAATTTACTCCCGGCAAAAAGACTACTCTGGGATTTTCCTGACAGCCATTAATCTCGTATACGAGTGCTGGACGGACTTTGTAGGTTGCTGCCAGATCTCGCCAGGTTCGATCGGCTGGAACTTCTACGCGGATGCCATTGTAGGGAGGAATGACAATTTCTGTGCCAGCGCGAGCCTCGCCTTGCCTTAAAGTCGGATTTATGCCCATCAGGGTGGCCGGGATGAGGTTGTATTGACTCGCTATACTTTCTAGAGTCTCGCCAGCGGCAACTAGATGTTTCTTCAGGCGATCCAAAGCTGGCTGAGGGCAATTTTGGCCCGTTGCTGCTCCTTGAGCGAGATTGGCTTTGGCTCCTAGTAGGGAAATAGTCAGCCACAGAAGTGTTGATAGCAGTGGAAACGAACGATTAAGAGCCATGAACTCAAATACTTATGAGTGCGTCTGATGCCGCGTTTTGTTAAATTATTTTAACCTTTGAGGGGGTTTGGGGGAGTTTTAGCGATCGCTCGTTGACTTGGCTCAAATTATATGAGTTCTGAGCCTAGAAAGTTTCTCGCTCTGGTAAGGTGATGCTTAGAACAGCTAGAGTAGATTTATCACTTTTGCCCCTGTCGTTGAGCGTGACGACCTGTAAACAACCCACCGAAGGATCGGAGTACCGATAGAGCGGGGGCTTTGAAAGAAGCCCAGAGTTTACCAGACTTTGGTAGCAATACCTACGTTAGAAGCAAGAGTTAAAGTTCTTACCAAGGAATGCGTAGCTAGTTCCCTGCTCTAAAACCTAAAGGTTAAACAGGTCTAAAAATAAGGGTTAAGCCAGTGCCTTTGGGATAGTACCGACTTCTAACATTGTCAAAGCTAACATTACCTGAGAAATCAGAGAGGGAGTAATCCCAAACCAAACGCCCAATCGTTAGCGAAGCGGCTCCTAGACGGATCTGCGGGTCATTCAAGCACAATCTCGATAGCTCCTATCTTGTCATGCCAGCAAGTATGCCAAAAAGAATTACCACTTTTGGGGCGAAAAGGTTTTTTTACTAAAACTAGGAGGAATCTGTGATGCAGCATAGACCCTGCCCCCCTTTGACTCTCACCGCTAACAATCGTATAGGTTCTTCGGGAGTCTCCAAGGGGGAATTAAGATGAGTTTAACTTTTAAACAACTGATTCTTTATTTAACGTTGCTAAGTATTGGCGGCGGTGCAGGAGTCTTGGGCAGTCGCTATCTGCAAGCAGACGATCGCTTCAGGGAAACCTCCTTGACAATGCCTCCCCAACAGCAACTACTTCCGCGCCAGGAAAATCCGGCACCGATAATAGGTGGAATTCCCACCAATGATGGCAACTTCATTGCAGAGGCTGTTAAAAAGGTCGGCCCTGCGGTGGTACGCATTGATGCCGCTCGCAGGGTGGAAACTAGATTGCCGGATGTTTTTCAGAACCCCTTCTTTAGGGGTTTTTTTGGTAATGAGACGCCAGCCCCACCAGAAGAACGGGTAGAGCGCGGTACAGGCTCTGGTTTCATTCTCAGCCCAGACGGTCGCCTGATCACCAACGCCCATGTCGTGGCAGGGGCTGACACAGTTAAAGTAACTCTTAAGGACGGTCGATCGTTGGATGGTCGGGTGCTTGGCGTCGATCCGCTCACAGATATAGCGGTAGTGAAAATTCAAGCCCAGAATTTGCCCACTGTGAGGTTGGGGGATTCTGAAAATCTGGTTCCGGGTCAGTGGGCGATCGCGATCGGCAATCCTCTGGGTTTGGATAACACTGTTACCGTTGGTATCATCAGCGCTACTGGTCGCTCCAGTTCTCAGGTAGGCGTCCCAGATAAGCGCGTTAACTTCATTCAAACCGATGCCGCCATCAACCCCGGTAATTCTGGAGGACCACTTTTAAACGATCGCGGCGAAGTTATTGGTATTAACACTGCCATTAGATCTGGTGCCCAAGGACTGGGATTTGCCATTCCCATTCAAACTGCACAGCGAATCGCCAACCAACTGTTTACTAAAGGTCGTGCCGAACATCCTTATTTGGGAATTCAAATGACGGGTCTCAACCCAGCGTTAAAAGAACAGCTCGGTCGGGATACCAACATCAAGATTACCCAGGATAAGGGAGTTCTAATTGTGCGCGTCGTGGAAAACTCACCAGCCTCTAAAGCAGGTTTGCTCCAGGGAGATATCATTCAAAAAATTGCCGGTATACCCGTTCTAGAGGCAGCCCAAGTGCAGCAGATTGTAGAATCAAGCACTGTTGGCGCTTCTTTAGAACTGGAAGTGAACCGCAACGGTCAAATCCAAAAAATCCAAGTCCAGCCCGGTGCTTTTCCAACTGAATGACATCCAATTTTGGATTTTAGATTTTGGATTTTAGATTTTGGATTTTGGTTCGCGCCTCATCTAGTGCAGGCCAAATAAATCTAAAATCTCCAATTCCCCATCCCTTTGTGGGTGGGGTGAATCTAAAATCGATTGCCGCCCAGTTGGTGGTCTGGTTCGATCGGATCAAGCGTTAAAATCACCCCATTTTTCGCTGTTTGCCGAGTCTCGCGACAGCGACTGGGAGCCTAATAAGCTTTCCTCTAGGTGCATCCGTTGCTCCATCTGGCGGAGGAAATAGCCTGTCATCATCGCCGAAGCCAGCAGACCCGCCAAGTTTTCTCGGTCAGTGGTAATTTGAACGTTAAAATGCTCGCCTGGTAACATCCCGACCAGACCCTGAACGTTGTGAGAAATAATTTGCTTAATTTCGGGACTTACCGCCTTGGCTACAAGGGCTAAAACCTCCGGTGATTGGTGCTGTAGATAGGTCAGCAGGGGATTGGCTTGGACATCTTCGGTGCCGGAACTTAAATAGTCAGGATTGAAAACCATGAGGCTCCTAAATATTTCATTTAATTCTAATCTAAACAAGTCACAGATGGGAGCAGGTTTTGGAGGCGGGGAACCCGTACATTCCTTGGTGGTGATGCCGAACGAACAGGTTATACCAAATCCGCTTGCATAACCCCTTTTTGACCCGACGACTCTCATTCGCGGCTTGCGCGTACAAAGCCCGCCTGCGCGGGCTTCAATAAAAAGGGGGTAGTTAACCCGGATTTGGTATTATAGCCTCTTAAGCTTGGGTCGGCTCATCCACCTGCTGTGGCAGTCGATCCACTTGAAAATACTGATGAAATTTGTCTGTTACCTGTAGCCAATAGGATCGACTATCGGCTTGGCGACGTTTGCGAATATAGCCTAGTTCCACGAGTTCCTGCACTTGCTGATAGGCTCCAGAACCGCGCAAATCAACCAGTTCGGTTTGAGTCAGGGGGCCTTTGAGGGCGATCGCAGCTAGCGTCCGCAAAGCTCCCACACCTAATTCTGATGGGATCAAATTTTGCATTAAGCTTTGAAATGATGTCCGCAGTTGCAGGCAGTAGCCCTCTGGCGTTTCGACGACTTCCAATGCACTGTCTCGATGGGCGTAGTCAGCCATGAGTTCCAGCAGTGCTTCGGATACTTCGGCCTTACTGCATTCAGCATACTCGGCGATCGCGGCAATTGAAAGAGGTTGTCCTTTTAAGTAGAGAATGGCTTCAATTTTAGTTGCTAAACGAGGCATTATGATGTGGCTGTTGAACTGGAATCTCGATCGCATTCGCCGTAGGCGTTCCCCAAGGGTAGCACGATCGCAAACTCCGCTCCCTCTCCTGGCGCTGAGATACACTTCAATTCTCCACCGTGTTTTTCCACCACAATTTGGTAGCTGATAGCTAATCCCAAACCAGTACCTTTGCCTACGGATTTCGTTGTAAAGAAAGGATCGAATATTTTACGGCGTACCGCCTCTGTAATGCCGGGGCCATTATTGGCAATGCAAATTACTACTCGATTATCCTTTATAACTTTGGTGCTAATCCGAATAGTTGGTAATTGGTTATTTGTATTTTCCGATCCCTTACCCATTCCCTCATCCAAAGCATCAATAGCATTGGTGAGTACGTTCATAAATACCTGATTTAGCTGACCTGGATAGCACTCCACAAGAGGCAATTTACCGTAATCTTTAACTATTTCAATAGCACAAGAAGTAGCCTTTTCTTTCAACCGATGTTGCAAGATTAGTAAAGCGCTCTCTAGCCCTTCGTGAATATCGACAGGCTTTCTTTCAGCTTCATCCAGACGGGAGAAATTACGTAAAGACAAAACGAGTTGGCGAATGCGATCGGCCCCGACTTTCATTGATGCGATCGTCTTTGGTAGATCTTCAGTCAAAAACTCTAAGTCAATAGCATCAATTTGTTTGAGAATCTTAGGAGTAGGATCGGGGTAATCCTGCTGGTAAAACTCTAGTAAGTTTAGCAAATCTTCAGCATATTCATCAATGTGGGTGAGATTGCCGTAGATAAAATTTACTGGGTTATTAATTTCGTGGGCAATACCAGCCACAAGCTGACCTAAACTCGACATTTTTTCGGTTTGAATTAGTTGAGATTGGGTTCGTTGCAGTTCGTCGAGGGCTGACTCTAGCTGTCGAGCTTTCTCCGTTGCTGTGGCGGCAACAGTAAGGCTTTTATCGTATAGTTCCGCTTGATGAATTGCGATCGCAGCTTGATCGCCTAACTGTTGCAGCAGATCGATTTCCCCAGCCTGCCAAACTCTTGTAGCGTAACACTCATGGGCAACCAGTAATCCCCACAGATAATCGCTTCTCCTAATCGGTACGACTAAGTTAGCTTGTACCTGAATCTTTTGTAAAAATTCTACGTGACACAGACTCAAACCTCCCTCAAGTATATTACCAATAGCCCGAACCCTTCCCGCTTGGTACTGATAGGTATACTCCACAGGAAAACAGTTAGGGTCGTAAACTTCTCCCAAAATTGACAGGTTTTGATCAATAACTTCTTCAACCACTACCTTGCCACTCCAGGTTTCCAGAAACTGATAGATTACCACTCTATCTGTGTTTAACAGTTCCCGAACTTCTCGTACAATTGTCTGCAAGATAGTCGGCAAATCTAAAGTGCTGCGGATTTGATTTGTCACTTGCTTAAGGACTCTGGCTAATTCCAATGACTGCTGCAATTCCAGAGTTCGCCGCTGCAATTCCAGTGTTCCCTGTTCAATTTGACGATCCAAATCAGTATTCATTACCTGCACTCGTTTGTAAAGTTTATTCTGCTGAATTGCTATCGAAAATTGATGGCCTAGAAAACCACTTCATTAATCGCTGTTGACAAAAGCAACATAGTGTGAATTCCTATCATGACTTACGCACTAACCCCCCAAATCTGGGGGGAACAGGACTTTATTCCCCCCAGATTTGGGGGGCTAGGGGGGCGAAACAAGAAATATTGCGTAAGTCCTGCCTATAAAGCACTCGGTGGGGCGAAGCATACTGCAACGGGCAACTGCTTCGCAGAACGGATAGAAAAATTGTGGAGGATCGCGATCGATTCCTCCCCGAATGCTTAGTCCTACAGAATACATATTTTGCTTTTTTTGTCAACTAATTCTACTGGACTGGCGCTCTATAAAGCTGACGAGTCTTAAGAAACCGCTCGGAAGCACGAGGATCTATGTCAATTTTCATCAATAGATTGAGCAATGACTCATTTTTATATCCACGAACTGATGCTTATATAAAGTTATATTTAATATAATCTACGCTTTTGACTAAATTTTTGTAAAGAAAACAAACTTAAATTTTCTTGACAAAGATTTATCACAATTGAAGAGAGTTCATGGTTCATTGCAATGAACCACGAACAGCCAGGAAGTCCTATTAATGACAAGCTGAGCAATGACTCGCTGACTAACCGATCAACCAAAACGACCGGCAATGTAGTCGCGAGTGCCGGGATTGGTAGCATCTGTAAAAATTTTAGCAGTAGGGCCAAATTCAATCAGCTGACCGATGCGACTTTCATCGGTATTGAAAAAAGCCGTGTAGTCTGAAACGCGGGAAGCTTGCTGCATATTGTGCGTTACAATAGCGATCGTCAGTTCCTCCCTGAGAGTCTGGAGCAGTTCCTCAATTTTCATTGTAGCGATCGGATCGAGAGCCGAACAAGGTTCATCCATCAGCAGTATTTTCGGCTTCACCGCCAAAGCACGAGCAATACAAAGTCGCTGCTGTTGACCGCCAGAAAGTCCCAAAGCTGATTTTTTGAGATTATCTTTCACCTCATCCCAAATAGCAGCTCCCTTAAGAGCCGATTCTACAATTTCGTCCAATTGGGCTCTCGACTTACGCCCAGCCACCCTGATACCATAAGCAACATTATCGTAAATACTGATGGGAAACGGATTGGGCTTTTGGAACACCATGCCAATCTGACGGCGTAACTTATTCAAGTTGACGCGACGATTGTAGATATTTTGACCAAAAAATTCTACATCCCCTTCAAAGCGTACCCTCGCTTCTAATTCGCTAATTCGGTTTAAAGCTTTTATGAAAGTAGATTTACCGCAACCGGAAGGGCCGATAATGGCAGTTATTTGGCCCTGGTAAATATCCATAGATACTGAATCAACAGCTTTTTTATCGCCGTAATAGCAGCTTAAATTTCGGATTTTTAAAGCGGTAATTAACTCTTCTGGGGCAGATTGTGAAACAGCAGACAAATCTTTGACCTCTGGATAGATGCGTTCCACTATCTTATCACTAGCATTATAATCCATTACTTTTCCTGAATGTTTTTTTAACTTTTAATTATTCTGCGCGTAACCAAGCGGGATAAAACACTGATCAGCAAAATTAAGCTCACCAATACGACAGAAGCCGTCCAAGCCAGCTCGTTTTGTTCGGTAAAAGGAGAATTTGCGTAATTATATATTAAAACTGACAAAGAAGGAGTAGGATTGGATAATCCTGTAGGCCAGTTATCGCTGAACAGAGCAGTAAAGATCAGCGGTGCTGTCTCGCCAGCAGCACGAGCTACAGCTAGTAAAATACCCGTAGTGACACCGGGCAAAGCAGTAGCAACAACGATTCTAAAGGTTGTTTGGAAACGGTTGGAACCCAAGGCAGCAGAGGCTAGGCGTTGAGAGGTGGGAACAAGCTTCAAAGCTTCTTCTGTTGTTAGCGCCACAACTGGCAGCATGAGGATGGAAAGCGCAAAACCACCAGCAAGTGCCGAAAATCCACCAGTTGTCAAGACAACAACGGCGTAGGCAAATACGCCGACGATTACCGAAGGAATTCCGGTGAGGACAGTAGTAATAAAGCGAATTGCGCTGGCGACTTTTGAGTTTCTGCCAAATTCAGATAAAAATATGCCAGTCATTAAGCCAAAAGGAATGCTGATTAGGGAGGCAATTCCTACCATAATTAGGGTTCCCAAGGTGGCATTGGCAAATCCATTGGCTACTCCTTCCATTCCGACTGGTGCTGGCAGAGAAGTGAGAGTTTCCCAGTTTAGGTTAGGAAGACCCTGGCGCAGAATGGCAAACAATATTGCTAATAAAGGTAATAATGCTAAACCTGTAAGGGCGAAGGCTAACACTGTCATACCTATCGTGAATATTGTTCGACCTATGGGCAACGAACTCTGGAGTTCTTCGAGGGATGAATCTTCGGGTATAGGGGGGGAGGAGCGATCGATCATTTTAGGAAGCAGGCGAGTGGAAGAGCAAGTTAGCAAAGGAGAATTAGCGGCTCATATTTGTTGGTGACCGAGTACTCGCACCATGAGGACAGCGGCTATGTTAACCAGCAAAGTGATTACAAACAATATCAAGGATAAATACATTAATGCCCCGATATGCAGTGGGTCTAGCGCTTCGGCAAATTGAGTGGCAAGTACGGAGGGAATTGTAGAGGCTAATTCCAGCAAGGAAGAATTGATCTGCGGTGAGTTACCGATCACCATTGTTACAGCCATAGTTTCGCCTAATGCGCGTCCCAAAGCTAGCGTTGATGCGCCTAAAATTCCCGAAGTACCTGAAGGCAACAATACGCGAAAGATGGTTTCCCAACGGGTAGCACCCAAAGACATGGAGGCACTCCGCAATTCTTTGGGGATAACTAATAACACCTCCCGACTAATCGCTGCTACTGTGGGCACGATCATAATTGATAGCACAATACCGGCGATTAACAGACTGGAGCCAGAAGGAGGCGTGTTAAACAGTGGAAACCAGCTGAAACGATCGTATAACCATTGTTGGATGGGTAACAGAAATGGAATTAAAACAAAAATTCCCCACATTCCAATAATTACGCTGGGAATTGCGGCAATTAATTCGACAACGAATGCTATGGGCGATCGGACCCACGGCGGCAAAAAATCTTCACTCGTTAGCAAAGCAACCGCTACGCCTACGGGAACTGCAATAAATAAAGCTAGAGCAGAAGATACCAACGTTCCATATATAAACGGTAGGGCACCAAAAGTTAGCTCACCGATGTTCCATGTGCTGCCCCACAAAAATCCCAAGCCAAAATGCGCGATCGCAGGCTGCGCTTGCTGAAAAATTACCCACGATAACCAGAAAAGTACAAAAGCTGTACCGTATGCAAAACCATGAACTAACCAAGTAAACCCTTGGTCTAGCCACAGATTTTCCGCTGTTCCATTTGTGAGGGCAAAGTCAGCGTCAAAGCCGTTTTTCACAAAGGATGTTTTTCCCGAATCCGGTTTTCCGGCTGGCTCAAATTGCTCTTTCATCATTCTAAGGATAGTAACGCACCAGATTGACAAAGAGGATAAAGAATTAAGGATGAAAAACACAATAGCGATTCCGCCTTTATCCTTTATCCTTCCTTGTTTAGAATTACCTTTTACTTGACGCTACTATTCACAGCTTGAATCACCCGGTTGGCAATGGGAGCAGGAATTCGAGTGTAATTGAGGTCATCATTGATTTGTTGACCATCAGTCATTACCCACTGCACCAGCTTCTTGACTGCATCTGCTTGACCGGGTTGAGGATACTGCTTGTAGAACATCAACCAGGTTACACCAGAAATGGGATAGCCAGCTGGGGGATCGCCTATTTCAGAAAAGTTAATGCGGAAGTCGGCGTTAAAATCTACCGATGACAAAGCTTGATTAGCTGCTTGCAACGAAGGTGCAATATAAGCTCCCGTCTTATTCTGCAATTGCGCCGTCTGTAGGCCAGCGTTTTTGGCATAAGCAAACTCCACATAGCCAACTGCGCCGCGAGTATTTTTCACGCTTTGGGCTACACCAGGATTACCTTGACCCCGCACAGGGTTTCCAGGCCAGTTAGGCGTGGTGCTAGCAGTCACTCGACCTCTAAAGTAGGGGTCAATGGTACTGAGGTGATTGCTGAAAATAAAGCTTGTACCGCTGCTATCGGCACGCACGGCCAATCTAATTGGTAGATTAGGCAGATTCACGCCTGCGTTAGCCGCAGCAATTGCCGGATCGTTCCATTTGGTAATTTTACCGGAAAAGATGGCGGGAAGTGCTTGGCGAGAAAGCTTGAGATTGTTAACACCTGGTAGATTGTAAGCAACTGCGACTGGGCCCCCTGCGGTGGGGACAAACACCACACCCCGACCGACTTGGCCTACTTCGTTGTCTTTCATCGCCACATCGCTACCAGCAAATTGCACTGTCCCAGCAATCATTTGCCGAATACCAGCACCGCTACCAACTGGTTGGTAGTTAACTCGAATATTTGGGTTTTTCTGGCTAAATTGTGCAAAATATCGCTGATACAGGGGAGCCGGAAAAGTAGCGCCTGCGCCGCTTAAAGTCACTGCTGTTTGAGAAGTTGCTGTATAAACAGCAGTTCCCCCCACAATGCCAAACGTGGCGACAGAAGCCATTACGGCTCGACGCAGAGTAATGGAAGAAAAAATCATAATCGCCCTGTCCTCTAGCAGAAGAACACCAGTAATTGAGCATCCATAACCCTACAACTTTACTGGTTAAGACAAGGAAAATATGCGTATAATTTTAGGTTAATTTTAGGTAAAATTTTGTTTAACGAATTTTTATTACAAATTTGCTGCTATAGAGTTATATATTAGCTTTCATACAAATCTGCCACTCTACAGCCAAGACTGACATACCTCTTTAGAGGTATTTTCTAAAGCAGAACTTATGCTTTGAAGACGCTTTTTCTCTTACATCTGTAGGGGCAATTCATGAATTGCCCCTACAGATGTAGTAGGTGCAAAATCAAATGCGTATTCCGCTGCCTTCGCTCTCATCGCAACTACGTATCTGGAAAAGAGCTAGGGTTGTGCGATCGCAACTTGCCACTTGCCTTTTTTCTGTTCCACCTTAAAAGAGGTAGAATACTGCAAAAATTTTAGTAAATTACCATTCAGCTTCAAATTATCCTTAATAATTGCATTAATCGAATAGCCATATTTTTTGCTAAATTCCGTGCCGATCACTTCCAGATAAACCGAGATTTCGGGAGAGTTAACAGTTAACTCATTCACAAGCATAAGTAGCACTTTTTCTAAATCTGCTGATGAAGTAATTGTAGGACTGATATTATTTATAGGCTCGCCTTGCTCTTGCTGTTCTTCACCTTTACTTTCTGCCTTGTTTGCTTGCGGGGTATCAAACAAACTCACATAAGGAGGAGATTGACTTGATGGCTGATGTACCACAAAATCAGTAGGGTACTCATTAAAAATATCTCTAGATTTTTTACCTGGAAGATGAGTTAATACGACTTGGCTAATGGTCAAGTTGTACTTAGTTTGAAAAAGGTTGGCAACTTTAGATAATTTTATCCATTGCAAACCAGTTCTTTGTTGTTCATCCTTGATTAAATCCTTCAGTTGTGCGATCGATTGAGTCAGAGATGGAATAGCGGGTAAAGGCTTAAGAGAATGTTTCTTTATTTCCGAAGTTTTGCTATTTAAAACCGTAATAAAATCACCTTGCTTGCGAACCCGATACACAGTTAATCCGTGGGTTTGCAATGTATTGTATAAATGAGTTAATCCGTTGTCCGAAGAACAGACTAAAACTTCCTTCGCCGTGGGATAATGTACAAAAATAGACGAGCCAACGGTTGCCATTTTGAAATCCGCACTATCTTTCCCTGGTGGTACGTGAATCAGTTCGTAACTGCGCCCGTGAAATTCCAGATCTTGCTTACCCATACTGCGCCAATTAGCGAAGGCAACTTTAATTTGGATGGGATACTTACAGATTCCAGCCAAGAACTTTTCTGTTTCCAGATCGAGTTGTAAATTTTCCGCGTCTAGAAGTAGAATAGCAATACTATTACTCTGAGCAACAGACTCCGCAACTGGTTCTGCTGATGTTAGTATTTCTGGTATTGCACTTTTGGCTGTTGGCTTTTTATCAATAGAAATCTCTTCGCTAGGTGAAACAATTTCTTGCTGAGTTATTTGCCGAAGTTTTACCATTAAAGACTTAAATTCAGTCGCCTCAAAAAAGCTGCGAACTAGAAGAATTTGGAGAAATTTTCTGACTTTAAGAAGTAAAACTTTTTGGTCTGTGGCATTGTCAATCTCTTCTTTCAATCTTCCCAGAAAGATAGATTGGCTTTTAGCATCGCGCCAGTTAACCTTCTTGTACTTTTCATTCAGCCACTCAGGCTGGTGCTGGTGAAGATCAAGGAAGGCTTGATAGACACAGGTGCTGATTTTGTCGATAATGGCAGATTCATTCACGTTAGGCAAATTTGAGCGTTCTGGCATATCCCTCCACGCGCAGCGCAGTCGGGGTTCAGTCCATAATATGAGGAAGACAAAGCTTCACATATTTTAATTATGACTAGAGACTTGCGGGGATTTATCAAACTGCTGGAAGAAAGGGGACAATTGCGGCGAATTTCAGTGTTGGAAGTCGCCGAGATTTCCCACCGGATGCTGCAATGGGGTGGCCCAGGGTTGCTATTTTAAAACGTGAAAGGGTCGCTGTATCCCGTAGCTGTCAACCTGATGGGGACGGTGGAACGGATTGTCGAGCGCAGCAGAAGCAATTGTGGGTGTTAAACTGGTGTCATCAGGCATAAGTCTTAGAACATAGTTTAGTATTTCCGACTATAATAGCTTTGAAAGGTCAGTCTAGGGATAGTGGCGGCTAAAAAGATTAACCGATCGGCTATTCAAGATCCCTTAAAACGGTTTGAGTAAGGGATACCCGATGTTCACCTTCAACCAAAGTAATAGTAAATAATTTAGTGTGCGCTCGCAAAAACTTGATCAAACTAGAATTTGGTTGAATTTTTTTAATCATTAAATCAGCAGTGTTTTTGTATTTATTCTGAAAACGCGCTTTAATATCTGTCACAGAAACATAATCTAGAACGGATTCAAATATCATGGCATTAATCATTTGTAGAAGTACCTTTTCTAATCCTTCCATTGAATTAATACTCGTTTCAGCAACTTCATTTACCTGTATCGGTTGTACATATTCCTCTTTGAGGGGAGCAGTAAAAGTTGGGTTTTGTTCTGCCACCAGCGCACTATTTGAAGGATTTACATTAACGCTGATATTAGATCGTTCTTGAAAAAGGTTGATAATAGTAGACAAGTTAGCTATGCGCTGAGTGATGGATTCATGTTCTTCTTTAATTAGCGACTCCATTTGTTTAGCCAACTCTTCAAAAGATGGGATTTCCAAGTTGACCGATAAAGAATAGTGCTTAACATCACCAGTGAGATGATTTTCCACACTAATATTGTTGTTTTGTTTACGCACTCGATATATATTTAATCCTTGGCTTCGTAACTCATTGCAAAGGTGATTTAACAGCCAATCGGAAGAACAAACAAAAACTTCTTTAGCATCGGGATAATGGCGACAAATTGCTGCACCCATAGCAATCATTTGAGCATCAGCACTGTTTTTCCCTGGCGGCACATGAATTAGCTGATAGCCGCGATCGTATAATTCAATATCTCCGCTGGTATTTTTCCAATTGGCAAAAGCGATCTTAACTTGCATGGGATAGGCAGACAGCTTACTCAAAAAAGCTTCTACTTGGGGATCAAATTTATTGAGATTTTCTGCATCTAGAAGTAAAATACTAATTCCTCGCTCTGGCTGAGATTGAAGTTGTAAAACTTCGTGAATTTTTAAGGTTATTTGTTGTGAAACAACTGGTTCAATCAATTCAGGTAAATTATTTTTTCTATTAGTTTTCTCTCGTCAATCTCAACCGCTTTTTTATCTAAATTTTCCACGTCTGGTAGTGTTAGCTTTTCGCTGAGTAAACTCGTTACCGCATCAGATATATTCGGTGCATTTAAAATTGGTGCTGACTCAATTTCAGCATTTAATATCGGCTGTAAATATTTAGGCTCCATAAATTGATATCCGCAGTTTTTACAGCGGTATCTTTGCTTGTCGCGCACGCGACCATTTTTACGAATTTCACTAGATTCACATTTGGAACATTGCATCCTGGTAGTTATATCGCGCTAAATCTATGGTGACTACTCAGTCCATAATAGAGTATATGTAGCGGTTTTCAGTTGCATGAACTACACCCTAGAAACCCGGTTTCTTTAAGAAACCGGGTTTCTCTGCACCTCACTCACCTGAAAAGGGCTGTAAACTTTAAAATTTTTAAAACAATGGCAAGAGACTTGCGGGGATTCATCAAACTGCTGGAAGAAAGGGGACAATTGCGGCGAATTTCAGCCTTGGTTGACCCTGATTTGGAAGTGGCCGAAATTTCCAACCGGATGTTGCAACGGGGTGGCCCAGGGTTGCTGTTTGAAAACGTGAAAGGATCGCCGTATCCCATAGCTGTCAACCTGATGGGGACGGTGGAACGAATTTGCTGGGCGATGAATATGGAACGCCCAGAGGAGTTGGAAGGACTGGGTAAAAAGCTGAGTATGCTGCAACAGCCTAAGCCACCGAAGAAGATTTCTCAGGCTGTGGAGTTTGGTAAGGTGCTGTTTGACGTTTTGAAAGCCAAACCGGGACGTGATTTTTTCCCTGCTTGTCACCAAGTTGTAATCCAAGGGAACGATCTGGATCTTACTAAAATTCCGATGATTCGACCTTATCCGGGAGATGCTGGGAAGATTATCACGCTGGGGTTGGTGATTACAAGAGATTGCGAGACGGGTACGCCGAACGTGGGGGTGTATCGGCTGCAATTGCAATCTCGCAATACGATGACGGTGCATTGGTTGTCGGTGCGGGGTGGGGCGCGGCATTTGCGGAAGGCGGCGGAACGGGGGAAGAAGTTGGAAGTTGCGATCGCACTCGGCGTCGATCCCCTCATCATCATGGCAGCCGCCACACCCATCCCCGTAGACTTATCGGAATGGCTGTTTGCTGGACTCTACGGCGGTTCTGGAGTAAATTTGGCGAAATGCAAAACGGTGGATTTGGAAGTGCCAGCGGACTCGGAAATCGTCTTAGAAGGGACGATTACGCCGGGGGAAATGTTACCGGACGGGCCTTTTGGCGACCACATGGGATATTACGGCGGGGTGGAAGATTCGCCGATTATCCGCTTCCAGTGTATGACCCATCGCAAAGACCCGATTTATTTGACCACGTTTAGCGGTCGTCCGCCGAAGGAAGAGGCGATGATGGCGATCGCGCTTAACCGCATCTACACTCCCATTTTGCGGCAACAAGTCTCGGAAATTGTCGATTTCTTCCTACCGATGGAAGCCCTGAGTTATAAGGCAGCAATTATTTCAATTGATAAAGCTTATCCCGGTCAAGCGCGACGTGCGGCTTTAGCTTTTTGGAGTGCCTTACCGCAATTTACATACACCAAATTTGTCATTGTTGTGGATAAAGATATCAACATTAGAGATCCGCGTCAAGTGGTGTGGGCAATTAGTTCTAAAGTTGACCCGTCGAGAGATGTCTTTATTCTGCCAAATACACCTTTTGATACTCTGGATTTTGCGAGTGAAAAGATTGGTTTGGGCGGACGAATGGGAATTGATGCGACTACCAAGATTCCGCCGGAAACAGAACACGAATGGGGCGCACCTTTGGAGTCGGATCGAGATGTGGCGGCGATGGTAGAAAGACGTTGGGCAGAGTATGGTTTGGCTGATTTGCAATTAGGAGAAGTTGACCCGAATTTGTTTGGATATGATATGAGGTAGACCCCACCCCCCAACCCCCTCCCCGTCTACGGGGAGGGGGGGGAATAGAGTGTGCGAAAATTATCTACATAGGCGATCGAGATCTGCATTTTCTGCATACTATACCTGAAGGTTGCACTTACATTTGTGTTGATCTGTGCGTAGCTGCGGTTTAAAATATCCAAATAAGAATCTCGTACCTCAATGCCAGCCTCACCGTTAGAAGACCAACCCCTTTACAACAAAGGAGATATTCGCGTTACCAGGACTTTGCTTGAGATTTCAGGAACTCAATATCAGATTCGCAATATCGATACTGTCAAAATTATAACAAAAGAGCCCGATCGCAGTCTAGCTTGGAATTGCCTTTTTATTGGTGTTTTAATGCTGGCAGCCTGTGTTTTTTACGTATCGCTGGAATTCTTCTTGGTAACGCTGATAGTAATAGGACTTGGAATTAATTGGCTGATTTCTTTGAAGGATACACACACACTTTTAATCGCCACTACTGAAGGCAACCAGACAAGTTATAGTTCTGAGAATCTTGAGGATATTAAAGCGATTCGATCGGCATTAGAAGCAGCGATAGCGAGATTGGCATAGAGATTAGCAGAGAAGATATCAAAAGCAAACGCACTATATCTGTCTAGGGATGCAAGTGCCAACAAAAACAATGCTAAACTGCTAGTGGGCAGCATTTTGCGAGGTACATTAATGCCTTCTCCATTTTTGGGAATGAATCCTTATTTAGAACATCCTGACTTATGGCCGGGAGTACATCATTGGCTAATTATTGAAATTGCGAGGCTTTTGGCTCCTCAATTGCGCCCTAAGTACATAGTCGCCGTTGAAGTCAGAATGTATGAAACCACTGGGGAAGATTCCCTGCTTGTGGGAATTCCCGATGTTGTGGTACAACGTCCTTTAACTGAAACAAACCCTACGACAACGAATGTCGCTGTCGCTGCACCTCCAGCACAACCTGTAACGGTAACAATTCCCGTACCTGAAATTCGCAAACAGGGGTATTTAGAGATTCTAGAAGTGGAAACAAAAGAAGTAGTAACGGCAATAGAAATTCTCTCACCTGTTAACAAACGTTCTGGGAAAGGGCGAGAAGCATACGAGTCTAAACGTCACAAAGTATTAGGAAGCTTGACGAATTTAGTGGAAATTGATTTATTGCGAAGCGGTCAAGCAATGCCATTTTTCAGTAATGGTATTCAGAGTCATTATCGAATTTTGGTTTGTCGGAGTGCTAAGCGTCCTTTGGCAGATTTATATGCGTTTAACTTACAAAGTGAAATTCCTAAATTTCCGATTCCGTTAAAGTCACCAGATGTCGAACCAGTAGTAGATTTGCAAGCATTATTAAATAGTGTATATGACGTAGCAGGTTATGATATGCGAATAAATTATAGGCGCGATCCGGTGCCTTCGCTTTCAGAATCAGATGCAGTTTGGGCAGATGCGCTGTTGCGAGAGCAAGGTTTACGGTGATTGGGAGTTTAGTGAGATCGCTTGAGGAATAAAAAGAATGTGGGTTGAAAGCATCACTCTTAGCAATATTAAATGCTTTCGAGAAGAGAAGATACTCTTTACTCGAAATAACGGCACTGGTCATAAGGCTTCGCCCTATTATTGGATTACCTTATTAGGGGAAAACGGAGTAGGAAAAAGCACATTACTGCAAGCACTAGCCCTACTTTTAGCAGGGCCAGAAGCCGCTAAAGAACTCCTCCCTCGTCCTACTGGCTGGGTTTGTGACCCCTCAAAACCAGGCAAGCTTACCGCAGCTCTGCACCGAGATGAAAATGATGCCGGAAGTTTTGGTGAAGAGAGAAAAAGGCAAACTTTCTCCTATTCCTACTTTGTTACTGGTGGAATACCCGTCAAAGTCGGTAAAAAAAAGGAAACATATACTGAACCCGTACTGATTGAAGAAAGTTTCCCACGCCTAAGTTGGCTGCGGACAAATGCCTTCGCTTCAGGCAGTAAAGGATGGTTTGCTGTGGGTTATGGTGCTTTCCGCCGACTCACACGAGTCAGCCAAGTTCTGATACCCAGCCTAGAACCAGCAAAGCGCTCCAGCAATTTCATCACGCAGTTTAATGAAGATAGTGCCTTAAGTTCATTTGAGCGGTGGATGGTTTACCTAGAATTCCGCATTGCTAAAGATAAGAATGATGATAAAGCTATAAAAATGCGGAATGTGGGAGAAAAAGTGATCGAAAAGCTTCTTCCTGGAGAGGCAAAAATTGCTGAAGTAACTGCTGATGGTCTGATCCAGTTCACAGTGAACGGTCAGACAGTTCCAACGATTAGTCTATCCGATGGGTTTCGCAGCGTTATAGCCTTGGCTGGTGATTTAATCTGGCGCTTACTTCAGGCTTTTCCCGACTTGGACGACCCAGCCAAAGCATCCGGCGTTGTGTTGATCGATGAACTGGATATCCATCTACACCCATCCTGGCAAAGACAAATTGCTGGTTGGTTACGGGAAGCATTTCCTAATCTTCAATTCATCATCGCTACCCACAGTCCTCTGGTTGCAGCTGGAGGAGGAGAAGATGCTCTCACTCTCCGTTTAGATATGGTGGATGGTGAAGTTCAGATAACGAAAATCAACGATATTTCAGCTTACGATTCTGACTATATCCTCAGAAGTCCTGCATTTGGGTTGGAATCTACCCATTCTCCTGAAGCACAGCAGAAAATTAATCGTTATTACGAACTCAGAACAAAGATAGATCGTTTGATTGGGGAAGAACGGAAGGAGTACGAGCAACTCAGGCGGTTTATGAAGGAAGCACAACCGATTGGCGGCCCTCCTGAACCAGGTAGTTTAGAAGCTCGAACTAAAGCTTTTTTGGAGGCAAATTTGCCTTGATTCCTGTAGACAGACCTAAAGATCCTCCCGGTATACTAAAACGTAATGGTAATAAGTGGTTGTCCAAGTTACAGACAGCTAGAACTGATTTACAGCAAGTTATGGCTAATCCTGCTGCGACAAAAGAACAAATTGCTAAGGCTGAAAAAAATGTTGAGAGCGCTATCAATAAATATCGGCAAAAAGAAATTAAGGATGCTCTTGAACGGATGTTTCATGGAAAATGTGCCTACTGTGAAAGCCAGGTAACAACTACTGGATATGGAGACATCGAACACTTTTGTCCAAAACGAAATCCGAGGTGCGTTAACTTGACTTTTGAGTGGAGCAATCTGCTGCTATCGTGTGAGAAATGCAACGATGCTGGACACAAAGGAACGCAATTCCCAATTGACTCAAATGGCAATCCTTTGCTAATAGATCCAACTGATGAAGAAACAGACATAAATCAGCATCTTGATTTTTCTTGGGATGTTGTAGATGGCGCAAGAGTAGAAGGTCGTGATGTACGGGGAAAGGAGGTTGAACGGATCTTCGATCTTAATAGCGATCGCGGCAGCAGAAAGGAATTAATTAAGCATCGCAGCGCTCGCGTTAAGCAGATACTATCTTTGCTAAAAATTGCTCAACAAACTGCTAATCCGGATGCGATCGCACTTCTAAAAGAACATTGCCAACCCAGCGCTGAATATAGTGCCTTTGCCCTAGTGCATATTCTCCCTTACCTCGCTCACAATTTTCGCGATCCAGAGGCGATCGACCTTTTAAGAGAAGTTAGTCGCCGCAGTACTGAATATGCCGCCTTTGCACTCGATCGCGATCTGCCGAGTATTTCTTGACTTTTGCTCCTACTCCCAAAGTTATACGCATAAATACTTAACCCAATAGACTCAACCCGATAGTAGGAAGCGCAAACCGATGTAAGTGTGGCAGTTTATGAAGTAAAGGGTTGACGAGTAAAAGAAATTTATGTATTACCATTCAGAAAAAGATTTTGAACCATCTACAGATAGCCGACTTGCGGCGACAACGAGAATTTGGTCTTTTGCCACCGGGATGCTGGCACTTTGTATGATTTTTTCACCCACTAGAAATAATATAGCCGTACCGATTGTGTTAGGTTCAAGCGCAGCAGCAGGAACGGCTTGCGTATGGTTATCCAATAAAAAATCTTCAAACTCGTTGCAAGAAGATCGAATTCAAGAAATAGAACAACGCCTTAATAAACTAGAAACAATTGCTGGCAATGATGACTTGGAAATGTGGTTAAAAATCAGACATCTGGCATCAAAAAATTAGGAAACCTAATCTATACCCCCCTCCTCGTAGACGGGGAGGGGGTTTGGGGGTGGGGTTCCTACTTCCCCAACTCAACAGCAATCTGTTCCAGTACGATTTCTACAGAATTCAAAACCTCTGAATTAGTAAACCTGATTACCCGCAACTCCAAACTTTCCAAAAATTCCTGACGTATCGCATCTTCCTCCTGCGTGTAATCGTGAACAGAACCATCCACCTCTACAACTAGATGCGCTTGTCCGCAATAAAAATCTACTATAAAGCGATCGATTGTATGCTGACGGCGGAACTTATACCCCAAGAATTGTTTATTTCTTAATTTCTCCCAAAGTTTCTGTTCTGCTGGAGTAGGTTCGCGCCGCATTTGTCGAGCCAATGGTTTGAGTTTATCCCATAGTTCAGGCGGGGTTTGCCAAGTTTGTTCCGATGGCGTGTCAACCCCACCCCCTAACCCCCTCCCCGTCCACGGGGAGGGGGGACTGGAGTTAGATAATATCTTTGCCTCTGCTTGTGAGTCTTTGCTCATCTGCTAATTTTTGATTAGTTGATTGATGATTGATTTTCGCTGATTTTTAAACGCGATCGCACTTTTCTCTTCTTACCCCCCCCAGCCTTCCCCTTCTTACCCCCCCTCCCCGTAGACGGGGAGGGGGTTGGGGGGTGGGGTTCCTAAGCCTCCTTCAATCGTCGATAGCGTTTTCGTCTATCCTTGTCCACGGGCGCAGCCATCAGCAAAACTCTCTCGATTAGCCAAGGTGCAATGCGCTGACCCCACACTGCTAAATGACTTTGCCATCCGACTAAAATTTCCTGGGATTCGTTTTGCAACCCGTCGATAAGTGCCTTAGCCACTTTCTGGGGAGTCACAGGCACCACCCATCGAAACCACTGCAATTCTCGCACCATGTCAGTATCCGTTAAAGATGGCAGCAAAGCTATCACCCGGATATTGTGTTCAGCTAATTCGCCGCGCAAAGCTTGGGTGAATCCCACTATGGCAAACTTAGTAGCTGAATAAGTCGCCATTGTCGGTGCGGCAATCTTACCCATCAAGCTTGAAACGTTAACAATTGTGCCTTCCCTTTGTGTTGCCATGCGTCGCGCCACTAAACGAGTCATAGTGTACATTCCCATTAAATTAATGGTGATTTCTTGTTGTACATTTGGCAATGGAGATTTCAAGAAAGGCGATTGATGTGCAACTCCTGCACAATTAACAAGCAGATGAATTGGGCCGTAATCTCGCCAAGCTTGGGCGATCGCAATATTCACCTCTACCATTTGAGATAAATCTAACGCCAAAATCACGGTTTCTGTGCCATAAGCCTCGATTTCGGCAGCAACTTCCGCTAACCGCTGCCGATCGCGTGCTACCAATAACAAGCGTTTCGCTCCTTGTTGCGCTAATTCTACTGCGATCGCTCGTCCAATTCCACGCGAGGCTCCAGTAATTAGAGCCGTTTTTCCTTCTACGTTCATAAAAAACCTCCAAATTTGAGGTGTCACAACACTTTCAACCACCGAGTTTAAAAATTTTGCAGCAATATACTCGGCAGATAATCAGACGGACTGTGACTCCTAATAGTTGCTTGAAACTCAAGACATTTCTCAGAAATATTGCAGGGAAACAACACTTTGGTAGACACATCTAAGAAATGTTTGGCCGTGAGAATTTGGTAAAAAATTGATGGCACGGAGCCTACACAAGGTAACGAAATCAAGTAGTCCTCAGCGCAGTCAAACCAGCAGCAAAGATATTTCTCAGTCGTCTTCCAGTCAGGTGAATGTAGAGCCGTCAGAGAAATATCTTTCTGGCAATTCTGGAATCAGAAAATCTGCGAAGAGCCAAGATTGATGCAGAGCATCGATCGCACGTCTCCTAGATACGAGCGTTTACCAGAAGCATAGCTATATGCACACCTTAACAACTAAATCAACGACCTGCAACATTTTTTCATAAATTTTGTGTAACATTTATTTACAAATATGAAAGTGGCTCTTCTTGACCCACAGCTATACTCACTTAGGATCTGGGGATAAGGCGGATAGCCTAACTTCGTTCACCCGCTACCTTTGAGCGATCGCAATTTTCCCAACTCGCTTAAAATCGTCTGGAAATTCGTTGATATTTTTAGGAACGCTACAAAGCTCATATACTCATAATCAGGTTAAATAAAAACATTCAAACGAAGGAAAAACAATGCAGGAAGATAAACGTCAGGCTTACTGGCGTGCGAACACAGCTTTAATCCAGAGTCTCCTGATTGTCTGGGCGCTAGTTTAGATCGTCTTCAGTATCCTGCTAGGGAGATTGGTATCGACAGACACATTATCGCTCCGGGAGATGGCGGGTCGGATGACGATCGGATTTGCGATCGCCATTGCGGGATACTTCGGCATCAATCCCCCAGGCTTTCTTCAAAAAAACCCGAAATGCAGGTATCGCCAAGCGGATAGATAGCTCCCACCTCTCCATCTAGAGCTAGATGCAGTATTATCAGGTAAAAGTTCTAGGTTCGCTCCAACACTGAGAGGTAACATGATTACGGAAAGACAACCTTGGTTTAAAGCTGTTTTCCAGTTGCAAGGTTCAGTAGTTCCAGCAGTTTTACCCCGCGTAATTGTGTGTGGAGTTTTTGGTTTTGTCATATCGATACTTCACTTGTTTGCATTTCATCTATATATGCCGACATTGGCTAGTGTCATTCCCAGTATCGTCTTAGGTTTATTATTGGTTTTTCGGACAAATACAGCTTACGAACGATTTTGGGAAGGGCGCAAATTTTGGGGAAATATAGTCAATGCAGTGCGTAACTTGGCTCGTCAAATTTGGGTATCGGTAGAAGAACGAGAACCAAAAGATAAAAATGCCAAAATTTCAGCCCTGCGGTTATTGGTTGCTTTTGCAGTTGCTACCAAGTTGCATTTAAGGTCAGAGCCGATCGACAGCGATTTAGAAGGATTAATATCCCAGTCACGTTATCAAAAGCTCAAGAGTATGAACAATCCTCCTCTGGAAATAGCTTTCTGGATTGAAGATTACTTACAGGAGCAGTACGAACGGAACTGCCTTGATAGTTATCAACTGAATTCTCTGAAAGAGTTGCTAAATATTTTAGTAGATTGTTTAGGTGGCTGCGAACGGATTATCAAAACTCCAATTCCTCTAGCATATGCCATTCACCTCAAACAGCTATTATTACTTTATTGCTTCTCATTACCATTTCAAATGGTAGATGATTTCGGTCTTTTTACTGGATTAATAGTATCTTTGGTAAGTTTCACTTTGTTAGGCGTTGAAGAAATTGCCCTGGAAATTGAAAATCCCTTTGGGCACGATCCCAACGACCTCCCCTTAGATGCAATTTGCGCCACTATGCAGCGAAATATTGAAGATTTAATCACCCTGGCTCCCAGTGTCAGGGATTGGAAGACGACAAAAATTGAGGATCTATCTGTGAAACCGGGAACATCAGAATTCTGAACTCTAAATTAGCACAATGGACTGGACTACTCCCCTGAAATACCAACAAACTGACACAGCTAGAGTCAGAAAAGTAATTTAAAACAGGTTTGCCAATACGTAGGTCGGCGGAAAGTGCAACGGAAGCCGTGCGGAGGCTTTAGTACTTTGCTATATAGCAACCGATGAAAGTCAGTTAGGACGTTCTTAATTCCTGAAACGTTGGCGGATTCTAGGCCCTTCTTCCTCTAGACCCTAGCAAGAAAGACCCTAGCCCCTAGCCCCTAGTTATACCTGTCATAATTCTTATTGTCGTCCATCTTTATATATGCAATGGCAAGTCAGGCCCGATTCATTTTGAAAGTGCTTATCTTCTCAGCTGCACTGTCAGTTTTAATCAAGTACGGTGGCCCGATACTCAATATTACCCCAACCCCTAGCCTTGTGGTGGCGATCGTCTGTCTGCCGAGTGCGATCGTAGCTTTGGTACTCTGGGGAAGATCGTGGCAGCAGAAGCAGCAAAATTAAGCTTTTAGAGATTGTGGGAACAGTGCCGCTAATGTATGCTGGGGAAACCGAAATCAGCTAATCTAGCTGCATATAATTTTTTTTTTACCGAACGATCGGCATTTCCTCTCTAAATAGCCAGAACAACTGGGAGTCAGCACTGTGAATTTGGGTCAAACGCTCGGCTTATTAGTCTTAGCCATCTGTTTATATATTCTGTGGCAAATTCGGCAAGTGATCTTACTGGTGTTCGCCGCTGTTGTGTTAGCGACTGCCTTGAATCGACTGGCGCGGCGGCTGCAACAGTCAGGATTGAAGCGATTGTGGGCCGTACTGCTGTCGATCGGCATCCTGCTAGCGGTTCTGTTTGGCTTTTTCTTGCTGATTGTGCCGCCGTTCGTGAATGAAGTTCAACAATTGATAGATTTGTTCCCCAAAGGGGTAAATCGCATAAATCAGTTGCTGAATCTGTTCAGAACTAACATTCCAAGCCAATTCAATCAGTATCTGCCGGATATTAACAACCTGATCGGACAACTGCAACCCGTAGTCAATCAGCTCTTGGGCGGCTCAGTCGCTTTTTTCTCGAATACTCTGGGAGCTATCCTTAGCTTTTTGCTGGTGCTGGTTTTGACACTGATGATGTTAGCCCAGCCCAAATCTTACCGCAAGACGTTTGTGCGGTTGTTTCCCTCCTTTTACCGGCGGCGGGTAGACGGCATTTTGGATCAATGCGAAGTAGCGCTAGGTAGATGGATTATTGGCGCTCTGATTAGCATGAGTGTAGTTGCCTTGTTAAGCATAATCGGCTTATCGGCTTTGGGGGTAAGGCTGGCGCTGGCCCAAGGGGTTTTGGCAGGATTATTAAACTTTATTCCCAATATTGGCCCAACGTTGAGTGTGGTGCTACCGATGACGATCGCACTCTTGGATGCTCCCTGGAAATCTGTTGCCGTATTGATTCTTTACTTCATCATCCAGCAATTTGAGAGTAACCTCCTCACTCCCTACGTAATGGCTCAACAGGTGGCGCTGCTACCAGCTATCACATTAATGTCCCAAGTTTTCTTCGCTACATTCTTTGGCTTTTTGGGACTGATTTTGGCTCTTCCTCTAACTGTAGTCGGCCAAGTCTGGGTAAGAGAAGTGCTGATCGTAGATATCTTAGATCCGTGGCACAGCCGACGCGAAGCAGCCTTTGATGTAGCTGGCATTGATGAATCCCAAGCAGCAGGCCAAGCCGATAGAAAGGCTCCTATCTTGCCCGATGACGCGCCAAAAACTCAAATACAATCCAGCGTTGAAGATGAAGATACCAATTAGATTGCAATCCCTCTTTTTTTGGACGATTCACAATGCTCTCCAAGATTTTTAATTTTAAATTCCTATGCGGACAATTGCCGAAATAAACGACAAAATCAGCCGTGAATCAGCGGTAGTCTGTACTGTCGAAGAATTAAAAGCACGAGTGGCACAAGTTGGCATCAGCCAAACCGCTAAAGAAGTGGATGTCATCACCACCGGCAGTTTTGAACCGATGGAATCTTCGGGAGCAATAATCAACTTAGGACAAACCGATCCGCCGATTAAAATTCGCTCCTGCTGGTTAGATGGAGTCTTAGCTTATTCTGGATTTGGGGCAGTAGATTTGTATCTGGGAGCGACTCAAAGCGTCGATTACCCCAGCACCGTAGAAGCAGGCGATGATTCAGAATCCAAAGAACGGGGAGGCGGTCATGTAATTGAAGACTTAATTGCCGGAAAACCAGTGCAATTGCGAGCGACCGGACAGGCAACAGATTGCTATCCTCGTGCATCCTTTGAGACAACCATAACCCGCGATACAATCAACCAATTTTATCTCTACAATCCCCGAAATTTATATCAGAATTTTATCGTGGGAGTGAATGGAGGCGATCGGCCCTTATATACCCACCTCGGCCCTTTGCAACCGCAACTTGCCAACGCTGTTTACTCCAACCCCGGCGCAATTTCTCCCCTCTTCAACGACCCTAACCTGCAACTAATCGGCATTGGCACCCGCATTTTCTTAGGCGGTGGCATCGGTTACGTAGCTTGGGAAGGCACCCAGCACTTTCCATTACAAAAACGCCTGCCGAATCAGACACCAATAGGCCCCGCTGCCACCCTCGCCTTAATTGGAGATGCCAAACAGATGAACCGTCGTTGGGTACGCGGTTGTTACTTCAAAAATTACGGCCCTTCCTTAATGCTTGGTGTCGCTGTGCCGCTGCCTGTTTTGTATGAGGAAGTAGTAGAAAAATGCGCTGTAGCCGACAAAGATTTAGTAGCGCCAGTGGTGGATTTTTCCATCCCCCGGCGCGTGCGTCCCACCTTTGGTTTGGTAAGCTACGCTCAGCTAAAATCCGGTCGCATTACTATTGAGGGAAAACAAGTCAGAGTTGCCCCTCTTGCCAGTATATATCTGTCGCGGCAAGTAGCCTTAGAGTTGAAACAGTGGATTGAAGAAGGGAAATTTACCCTTACCGAAAGAGTTGCCCCCATTCCAATGGATCGATCTTTTTTACCACAAGACCGATGGGGGGCGACTATTGCTTTAGAGTGAAAGGGGCTAGAAAAGTCAAAAGTCACTCATTCAAAAGTCAAAAGAGGCTAGGAGACAGAGGGCCGATCGCACGTTTATGATACGATCGGAATAATGATGGCGTAAAAATCATGGTTAATACTTCTAATCAACACAGATTACTAACCGCCGAAGAACTCCCCCACTCTGACGATACTCCTGTGGATAACGAGCTTCAAAACTTTATTCCCAATCTACTTTTAAATATCCTACTTGATATCTGGAGCGCCCGTCCTGATTGGTTCTTTGGTGTAGATATGGCGGTTTACCACGACCAGGAAAAACCAGCTATTGTCCCCGATGGATTCCTAGCAGTAGGAGTCCCAAGATACACAGGTGATGGTGGTCGCCTCAGTTATTTGTTCTGGCAAGAAAACAATGTTGTACCGAGCCTAGTAATAGAAGTAGTTTCTCATAAGTACAACGGTGAGTATGAGGATAAGTTAGAAAGTTATCAACAGTTAGGCGTTCTCTACTATGTGGTTTATAATTTGTTCGCAGGTCGAAGAGGAAGGCATAAAAATAGGCAGCCAATCGAAGTCTATAAGTTAGTGAATAATAAATACGAGTTACTGACAGGAAATCCGGTCTGGATGCCCGAAATTGAATTAGGAATTGGGTGTGAATCCCACAACTATGCTGACTGGGAGAGAGAATGGGTATTCTGGTATGACGAGAATGGTCACAGGTTCTTGACTGAAAGAGAGAAAATTGCCACCGCAGAAGCAGCAATGCTGCTTCTGTCGCAGGAAAAGGAGCAAGAACGTCAAGCTAAAGAGCAGGAACGTCAAGCTAAAGAGCAAGAACGTCAAGCTAAAGAAAAACTAGCTGAATACCTCAGATCGATCGGTATTAATCCTGACGATATCACTTGAACTCAAAAATTAGGGAAGGTTTCCCTAGAAGCGATCGCACGTTTATGATACGATCGGAATAATGATGGCGTAAAAATCATGGTTAATACTTCTAATCAACACAGATTACTAACCGCCGAAGAACTCCCCCACTCTGACGATACTCCTGTGGATAACGAGCTTCAAAACTTTATTCCCAATCTACTTTTAAATATCCTACTTGATATCTGGAGCGCCCGTCCTGATTGGTTCTTTGGTGTAGATATGGCGGTTTACCACGACCAGGAAAAACCAGCTATTGTCCCCGATGGATTCCTAGCAGTAGGAGTCCCAAGATACACAGGTGATGGTGGTCGCCTCAGTTATTTGTTCTGGCAAGAAAACAATGTTGTACCGAGCCTAGTAATAGAAGTAGTTTCTCATAAGTACAACGGTGAGTATGAGGATAAGTTAGAAAGTTATCAACAGTTAGGCGTTCTCTACTATGTGGTTTATAATTTGTTCGCAGGTCGAAGAGGAAGGCATAAAAATAGGCAGCCAATCGAAGTCTATAAGTTAGTGAATAATAAATACGAGTTACTGACAGGAAATCCGGTCTGGATGCCCGAAATTGAATTAGGAATTGGGTGTGAATCCCACAACTATGCTGACTGGGAGAGAGAATGGGTATTCTGGTATGACGAGAATGGTCACAGGTTCTTGACTGAAAGAGAGAAAATTGCCACCGCAGAAGCAGCAATGCTGCTTCTGTCGCAGGAAAAGGAACAGGAACGTCAAGCTAAAGAGCAGGAACGTCAAGCTAAAGAGCAAGAACGTCAAGCTAAAGAGCAAGAACGTCAAGCTAAAGAACAGGAACGTCAAGCTAAAGAAAAACTGGCTGCATACCTCATATCGATCGGTATTAATCCTGACGATATCACTTAAACTCGAAAATTAGGTCAGGTTTTCCTAGAAGCGATCGCATCTTAAATCCCAAAGTGAAAAGACAAAAGTCAAAAGGCAAAAGAAAGAAAATAATTTTTACTTTTGCCTTTTGATTTTTATCTTTATTCCCCATTACTCGGTTGAGGGCGCTTAGTGGGTCGGGGGATTGGCTTATCAGGCGGTTTACCCCCCGTAAGTGCTGGACGGTTACCAGTGTGGGGGGGTTGCCAGGGCTTTTTACCACCCGGTCGTCCGCCTCCTTTAAACGGCTTTCTCGGCTTTTTCGGGCTCAAGACTGCGATCTCTTTTGCCTCCTTAATCAGCAGATTGTTAGCCTGTCGCTGGATATGAAATTCCCAGAAGTAGCCCACAGCTTTTTTTTCTAAAACCCCGTTAAGTGTCAGCTTGAAAAATTTAGGCTTTTCCTCGTCCTTGCGTGCTGCTTGCCTAATCTTGACGACGATCTTGTCTTCGTCTAGAGATTGATAAACCACTTCGCCGCGAATGGAAAAATAACCATCTTCAACAGCTAGACTTTCAGGTTCTAGATCCTTGGGACTCGATGCCTCAGTTGGTTCAGTTGCCTCTTCATCGGTGGAAGACAAAGTTTTGTCAAGTCTTTCTGGCTCCCAAACGCCAACAATTTGGACGTGGAGGGCATCGTCGTTTAGTCGCGTCCGTGGATAGACAACCCACAGGTGTTCGGTTTCTAAATCCAGGTGATTTTTCACCAGACTCATAATGCGACCTAATAACACGGCATCGATCGCATGATCGTCGCTCGCCAGCAAGGCCCCGCGCGTGAATTGATCTGCACTGGGGAGGTATTTCCCCCGCACCAAGCCAATGGCCCGGTACTGCATCGGTTCACTTGGTGGCGGAATGGGTTCTTGCCGTCGATCGCTATCTCTTGCGGGCGACCCTGCCTCACCAGAAGTGTTGGCATCGTTACCCCCTGGTGTGGGGGCATTAGCCGCTGGGGCAGGGGCAGGAGAGGTAGCTGCTGGGGCAGGGGTAGGAGGGGTAGTTACAGCGGGCTTGGGCGGATTGGGCCGACGAATGACCGGCTCGCCGGTCTGAGCTTGGTCAGAACCGCTAGAAGACTGGGGGAACTGATTCGGAGAGGTACTCATAAGAACTCCTTGCAGCGGAGACGCACTTTTTCTGGCTTTTCGTGAGAGATAGGTACAAACTAGACTTGGGCGAAAAATGCCCAGCTTGGAACTAAGACTATTTGCCAATAGCTTGTATCAGCCATAAGCCAAAACCTTTATCTACTACTCTATTCGCTCTCGCCTTCCTTCGGAGTTTACTGGTTGCGAACATCGCCGACTTGGACTGTCGTTGCAGGTGTACTGCCGTTGGCGATCGCGGACTGATGATTAAATCAGCCTGCCTATTGTACTGAATGCAATCGATTTAAGCTGCAATCCGCAAAGTTTCTGTAAATTTAGGCTCTAGAGCCTGGGAAATTGGGCAAAAGGGCATGGAGAATAGTCTTTTTTTCCTATTCCCTATTCCCCAGATGGTTGATAATACGATCAGAGTTCAAAACATTAGTGTGTCTCAAAAGCGCAGTCGCTGGTTAATTAATGGGCTGTTGATCGTAGCAGTCTTTGCCTTTGTGGGATTTTCGTTCTTTCCCATTTTGGGTGCAGTTTTTAAGCAAGACCAACCGTCTGTTAGCAGAACAGCGCCATCCGTTCAAGCTCAAGCGACGGCTATACAACAGGAACTGCAAGCTAGGGCTAAGGGTTACGAGTTGGTTTTGCAGCGGGAGCCAGATAATCAGACGGCTCTAAGGGGATTGCTGTCCGCTCGCCAACAACTAGCTCAGCTGGCATTGGGTGACATCAAGGATACGATTCCACCCCTGGAAAAACTGGCGAGCCTCAATCCTGATGATTTTGCGGCGCAGTTGGATTTGGGAAGCGTTTATGCTCAGCAGCAGCGCTACGATGATGCGATCGCAGTTTTCGATCGGGCCATTAAAACCAACAAAGAAGACTATCGACTATTGTTAGCCAAGGGTATTGTGCTGCAACAACAAGGCAAAACAGCAGAAGCCAAGTCCCTCTTTGCCTCAGCAGCCGATATAGCTCCTGCGGAGTTAAAAGAGCAAGTCAAGGCTCAAATCAAGCGGCTGGAAACTCGAACGCCAGCCCAAACGAGTCCCTCAACTAACTCTCCACCGACAAATAGCCCAGCTGCACCAGCTGCACCCGCGACCGAATCTGACCCCAATAAAAATTAGGAACGCTTGGCAATAGGGAATAAGGGTTGATAATGTCATTAGTTAGAGTTCAAAGCAGTCCTGTGTCCCAAAAGCGAGTTCGCAAATCGTCTGGCGAAGCCAAGCAGCGCTGGTTAATTAGTGCAGTGTTGCTACTGGTATTGATTGCCATTGGAGGATTTCTGCTTGGGAGGTCTTCGCTTTTTCCCTTTTTGAGTAAAGCTTTTCAGCAAGAACAACCGTCTGCTGGAACAACGGCAGCACCTGCTGTTGAGTCAAACAAAGCAAAGCAAGCAGAACTGGAAACCCAGGCTAAGGGTTACGAACTGGTTTTGCAGCGCAAACCAGAGGATCGAACGGCACTGCAAGGACTGATCGATACCAGGCTAGAATTGGTTAGGCTGGGAGTGGGCAGTCTCAAAGATACGATCGAACCCTTAGAAAAACTGGCTAAACTTAATCCAGAACAAACAGAATATGCCGTTCTGTTAGCCCAAACTAAGCAGCAAATGGGCGATCTTGAGGGTGCTGCCACAGTTTATCGCACGATTTTGGAGTCTAAACCAGCCGACCTCAATGCTTTGGACGGGCTCGTGAACTTGCTTTTAGATCAACAACGCCCGGAAGCGGCGATTGGATTATTGCAAGATACGCTGGATAATGCGTCTAAGCTCAATCAAATTAAACCGGGCACTATAGATGAAGTTTCTATACGGTTGATGTCGGGACGAGTTTATGCCGAACAGCAACGCTACGACGAAGCGATCGCAGCCTACGATAAAGCTATCAAAGGCGACAAAGACGACTTTCGCCCAGTGTTAGCCAAGGCTATTGTGCTGCGACAACAAGGTAAAAATGACCAAGCTCAACCCCTGTTCTCTTCTGCTGCGTTATTAGCCCCAGCCAAGTATAAAGACCAAATCAATCAGCTCGCATCTGCATCCCCAGCTCCCGAAGAGTCACCCGATAGCAACCCAGACACCAACAGCCCCGCACCCGAAGACTCACCTAATAGCAGCCCCGACGCCAATAACGGCGATGGGCAGAATTAACTAAAAAGCCAAAAGTCAATATATTTTGGATTTTGGATTTTGGATGAAAGGATTTTGGATTGAACGGGGAAGTTCCTAGCGTGTAGGGGCGAAGCATTCGGGCAGAAAATCTAGGTAGAAACCGATAAGTTATAGCCCGAATGCTTCGCCCCTACCATTACTGAATAGGTGTTCTAGCCCCTTCTACCCATGCTAATACTCCAAAGATCAGGAATAACAATCCTCCCAAAGCAGTCATGGTACGCTCAGAAATTCGTTTTGCTATCAAGCGTCCCCCAATAACTGCGATCGCCGCACAAATCCCATGACCTAAAATGGCACCTGCGGTCACTCCGACTGGATTGTAGGATGCTGCTAAGGTGATGGTGGCAAATTGGGTCCGATCGCCCCACTCGGCCACAAACGTCATCATAAAAGCTTTTAGTACGATCCCAAAATTGCTTCTGTAACACGGCATTTTTAACTCAGCTTCCTTAACTGCCGCTAGCGCTTCTTCTGCTTCCTCGCATTCAGCCTTAGCTGACATTTTACTGGCGTCATACAGTAACTTCAGCCCAAAGCCAACAAACAAAGCAATTTCGGCGTAAGAAACATACTGCTTGGGTAGAAGAGATGCCGCTTGTCCCACTAAAACAGACAATACCGTCATTGCTGCTAAAGCTGCGATCGCACCCGCAAATACCAGCCTTCTGGAATGCCGCATCGCCAATATCGCGGCGATAAAAAAGGTTTTATCCCCTAATTCCGAAACTGTAATTAGTAATAAACCGGCTGTAAAAGCTGTCAGCATTCTCTCAAGCTCCTCTCAGGTTTCCTATCTTTCTGAGTGAGCTTGATGAATGCAGTTACACTTCACCAAGCTCACATCAGATGTGAACTTAGTGAAGGTCTCGCTTGCAAGTCTTTAATGCTTTGGCCCAACCTTTACATCGGCTTGAGCTTCACAAACTTGTCACCTGAACCAGGCTCATCGCCAGTATGTTGATTCAGATGGGCTAGCTAAATATTGAGCTAGCAGCTACTCCCCTTCTTACATAACGAATTATACATCTATCTATTGGGGGAAGACAAGAGGTTTTTTTATCATTATTCATTCATTTTTAACTCCACCCCTTTCCATTACCTCCGACTACTGGGGAATAGGTGCGATCGCCTGACGGGGTTGTTAAGAAATGCTGATAAGCTATGCAGTGATGCAGTAGATAGTCTGATAATTGCTTATCAGTCATAAATGCGATCGATCTGGCTATGGCGAACAGTTTATCACTTCCAGAAGACTATAATGATTTTCTGCGGGAATTGAAAGAACGTATCCGTAACGCACAAGTACGGGCATCACTTTCTATTAACCGGGAATTAGTATTACTATATTGGCAAATTGGACAAGATATTTTAAATCGACAACAGCAACAAGGATGGGGTGCTAAAGTTATAGAGCGTTTGGCGACTGACTTGCGAAAAGCTTTTCCTGGAATGAAGGGTTTCTCATCTCGCAATCTCAAGTATATGAGGAGTTTTGCCGAAACTTACCCCGATTTTGAATTTGTGCAACAGGTTGTTGCACAAATTCCTTGGGGGCATAATGTCCGCATTTTGGATACTGTGAAAGATCCCGTTGAGCGCGAGTGGTATATTCGTCAAACTATCGAGCAAGGATGGAGTCGAAATGTATTAGTCCATCAAATCGAAAGTGGGCTATATCGGCGGCAAGGAAAAGCGGATACTAACTTCTCTCGTACTCTTCCAAACCCCCAATCCGAACTCGCTCAACAGTTATTGAAAGACCCTTATAACTTTGATTTTATCAGTTTAGGAAAAGAAGCGCAAGAGCGAGAATTAGAGAAAGCTTTAATCGAACACATCCGCGATTTTTTGCTGGAATTGGGGGTAGGATTTGCTTTTGTAGGCAGTCAGTATCATCTGGAGGTTGAAGGGGAAGATTTTTATATTGATTTATTATTTTATCATTGACATTTGCGTTGTTTTGTGGTAATTGATTTGAAGGTAGAAGCCTTTAAACCAGAGTTTTCGGGTAAGATGAGTTTCTATGTTTCCGCTGTGGATGATTTACTGAGACACCGAGATGATATGCCAACTCTTGGGATAATATTATGTAAGAATAAAAAGCAGAAAATAGTTGAATATGCTTTGCGGGATATGAATAAACCGATCGGGGTTTCTACTTATCAATTGCGGGAGGCTTTACCGGAGCAGTTACAGGGCAGTTTGCCGACTATTGAGCAGTTAAAAGCTGAGTTAGAAGCGGTGGATGTAGAAATTGAGGAGGAGTTATGACGCAGACAATAGAACAGTTTAGTAAGTCGGGAAAGTTGGAGGAACAGATTAGAGATAATTTAAAAGAGTTTGGGGTAATTACTCCCTTCCCGCCAAAAGATTATGTAGGGGCGAAGCATTGCGGAATTAACGTTTCGCTAGTGAATTAAGATTAATCCCGCAATGCTTCGCCCTGCCACTATACATAGTCTTCTACCGGGAAGGGAGTAATGTATAATTTAATATAATCCTATCTAAACTTGAGGTAGCTACTCTTAAGCTGCTAAAAATTGTTCACTTTTGTGTGGAAAGGTTAAGCAAATGCAAACACTAATCAGACTCAAGGTTGAAAAATTGATCGAAAATGGTCAAGAATATTTTGTTGCTACCAGTGATGATTTACAGGGTTTGGTTGCCGAAGGAAAAACAATACAAGAAACTATAGAAATTGCTGAGGATGTCGCCAAATTTTTGTTAGATTTACAAAAAGAAGCCCACCTACAACCAGGAACCTGATTTAATGCCATCTATCTCTTTTGATACTTATCTCAAATCGATTCAAAAGAATCTGCAAAAAGGCAGTGAGAGAAGTCATTATCCAGCCTTCAAAGATTTACTTGACGATCCCATTAAAGGCATTGATGCAGTTATTGAAGAAAAGGGCAATAAAGCAGGAATTCCAGATTTCACGATAAAACGGCGCGAATTACTGGTAGGTTATGTCGAAGCCAAAGATGTTGGGCTAGATTTGGATCGAATTGAGAAAACGGAGCAGCTAAAACGCTATTTAGAGGCGTTCCCTAATCTGGTATTAACTAATTATATAGAATTTCGTTGGTATGTCAACGGAAAGCGTAGGCTGACAGAGATTTTAGCAGACCTGAATGGGGATAAACTTCAGGCAAAAAATACCGATAAGATTACCGCGCTGCTGGATCAGTTTCTCAACTATACAGGCGAAATTATTAGCAGTCCTGAAGACTTGGCTCGACAGATGGCGAGATTGACAAAGGCGATTTTGTTGGCGACAGAAACAGCCCTAAGTTTGGAAACAAATGAGGGTGAATTGCATCAACTGAAACTGGGATTTAGTGAGGTATTGCTGCCGGATATTAGTGATTCTGATTTTGCTGATATGTATGCTCAAACTATATCTTATGGGTTGTTTACCGCCAGAGTTGGTCATGCCCAAAATACAGATGGAGAACAGTTTACTCGGCGCAATGCTGGCACTTATATTCCAGCAACAAATCCATTTTTGAAGCGTTTATTTAATACGATTGTCGAAACTGATGCAATTAGCAAAATTGATTGGGCGATCGATGATTTGGTGCAATTATTGTCTCAGGTAGATATGGGCAATATTCTCGAAAACTTTGGTCGGCGTACCCGTCAAGAAGACCCAGTTGTACATTTTTATGAGACGTTTCTGGCGGCGTATAATTCAGCATTGCGGAAGAGTCGGGGTGTTTATTACACACCGGAACCTGTTGTATCATTTATTGTGCGATCGATCGATGCAATTCTCAAAGATCGCTTTGATTTACCCTTGGGATTGGCAGATAATTCTAAAGATCCGGTGACGCAAAAGCCGCGAGTCCAAATTCTCGATCCAGCAACAGGAACGGGCACGTTTCTCTATGAAGTTGTGAAGCAGATTTATCGCAATCTAGAAGAAATCGGCATGGCGAATCAGTGGGATAGTTATGTGCGAGAAAATTTGCTAAATAGGTTATTTGGTTTTGAGTTATTGATGGCTCCTTATGCGATCGCTCACCTCAAATTGGGTCTACAACTTCAAGAACTTGGCTATGAGTTTAAGGGTAAACAGCGGTTGGGAATTTACCTCACGAATACGCTAGATGAAGCGCTGAAAAAATCAGAGATTTTGTTTGGTCAGTATGTAGCACAGGAGGCAAACGAAGCCTCGACTATTAAAAGGGATACTCCCGTCATGGTAGTATTAGGCAATCCGCCCTATTCGGGACATTCCGCAAATAAAAGCAAGTGGATTGATGGCTTAATTCGAGATTACTATCAAGTAGATGGATTGCCTTTAGGTGAAAGAAATCCCAAATGGTTACAAGATGACTATGTGAAATTTATCCGGTTTGGACAGTGGCGAATCGACAGAACAGGCTCAGGCATTCTTGCATTTATTACCAATCATGGCTATCTGGATAATCCAACTTTTAGAGGTATGCGTCAGAGTCTTGAAAAGACTTTTGATGAAATTTATGTAATGGATTTACATGGAAATAGCAAGAAAAAAGAAGTTGCTCCCGATGGATCACCCGATCAAAATGTGTTTGATATTCAGCAAGGTGTCGCAGTTGCTATAATGGTTAAATATCCCAAAGAGAAAGTAGTATGAAATGGCGTGTTATTCTTGAAACCGATCTGGAAACGGGTGATTGGGCAGTTTGGTGTCCAGAATTACCGGGTTGTGTTTCAGCAGGAGAAACGGAAGAAGAAGCTTTAGAAAATATTTGTGAGGCGATCGCACTCTATCTTGAACCCGATCCGATTGTATTAAAAGCAGGAACAATTTTACGGGAGATTTCAGTTAAATGACTCGTACCCGACGCATGAATGCAGATGAAGTTGAGCGTATTTTGGAGCGTTATGGGTTTAAGTTAGTTTCACAAAAAGGGAGTCATCGTAAGTGGCGAAATCTCGATCTTCAGATTCAAACGATTGTTCCGTATCACAAGGGGCGCGATCTGCCGATGTGAACGCTACGTAATATAATGATAAGTGCCGACATTCCAGAAACTGAATGGAAAACTGAATAAAGTATCCCAAGGATAAGTCAATAATGGTTAAATATCCCAAGGAAAAAGCAGTATGAGAAAATTAACGCGAATCACGATTAGTTCAGAGGTGATGGGCGGTAAACCCTGTATCCGAGGGATGCGAGTCACCGTAGGTATGATTCTAGGATTAATGGCTACCGGACGTACTCAAGAAGAGATTTTACGAGCCTATCCTTACCTGGAATCCGAAGATTTAAAAGAATGTTTAGCTTATGCTGCATGGCGTGTTGAAGAAGTAGAAGTTTCTTTAAGTACAACATGAAAATTTTGATTGATATGAACCTTTCACCAGATTGGGTAAATGTGTTTTCAAGATATGATATTGAAGCTGCTCATTGGTCATCTGTTGGCGATCCGCTTGCAAGCGATCGCACTATTATGGAGTGGGCAAACGCTAATGGATATATCGTTTTCACTCACGATTTAGACTTTGGAGCGTTACTTGCAGCAACTCAGGCAAATGGCCCCAGCGTCATTCAAGTTCGCACCCAAGATGTGTTACCAGAGCGTTTAGAAACTATTGCGATCAATGCCATCAATCAGTTTCGCTCATCTTTAGAATCAGGTGCTTTAATAACCGTTGATGAAACTCGATCGAGAGTTCGTATTCTTCCTTTTTTATGACAGATGCCAACTCAGGAGCAGATTAAACACAAGATGACAGAAATTATATTTTTGGTAGAAAATGATTCGGAAGGTGGTTATACTGCCAGAGCGATCGGTGAATCTATTTTTACTCAGGCTGACAGTATTGAAGAGTTACGAGAATTGACACGAGATGCCGTTCATTGTCATTATCCCGATCCACAAAATCGTCCTAAACTGATTCGTCTACACATTGTTTATGATGAGGTTATCGCTTCATGAAGTTGCCCAGAGACTTGTCAGGCGAAGCGTTAGTTAAGGCGTTGATAACATTGGGGTACATCGTAGATCATCAAACGGGAAGTCATATTCGTCTAACCACGCAGAAAAACGGTGAACATCACATCACCATCCCCAATCACAGCCCAATTAAAATCGGGACACTCAGTGCAATTCTGCGAGATATTGAGGATCACTTTGAACTAACTCGCGAGCAATTACTCACCCAATTATTTTTTTAGAATCTACTATGGCTAAAATCTATCACGCCGATCTCTGGGGCTCACGGGAAGATAAATATGGCTATCTTCAAGAGCATGATGTAAATACGGTTGAATGGACAGAAATTTTGCCAAACTCGCCATTTTATCTTTTCATTCCTCAAAATACAGATTGCAGAGCAGAGTATGAACGGGGATGGAAGATTACTGACATCATGCCTGTCAATTCAACAGGAGTCAAAACTCATCGCGATCATTTTGTTTTTGATTTTGATTCATCAGAACTCCGTAAACGTATAGAAAAATTTAGAGACTTGAACATTACAGATGAGGAAATCAGCAAGATCTACGAAATTCAGGATACAAGAGATTGGAAGTTAAGCCAAAAGCGACGTTCTCTTAAGTCAAATCAAGATTGGAAAAAACATTTTACACAATGTCTTTATCGTCCGTTTGATTGGAGATCTTATTATAACCATGAGGATGTAGTTGAACTTCCAAGAAATGAAATTATGAGAAATTTTTTACAAGGCAATAACTTAGGATTTATTACATCTCGTAATGTTGAAATAGAAAGAATTTACGATCAAGTTTTATGTACCTCTAACCTAATTGATAACCATACCTTATCTCTTAAAGAGGCTAATTATGTTTTTCCTCTTTACCTTTATCCTGATGTTGATAATCCACAGGGTTCTCTCTTTGTAAGTGATAAAATTGAAACAAATATATCTCAAAATTTTATTAATTCAATTCAAGAAAAATTAAAATACATCCCCACACCAGAAGCCATCTTTTACTACATCTACGCCATCTTCCACAGTCCCACCTATCGCCAACGCTACGCCGAATTTCTCAAAATAGATTTTCCTCGCGTACCTCTCACCAGCAACGATCGACTATTCAAAGACTTAGGCGAAAAAGGTCAGGAATTAGTAGATTTGCACCTGATGAAATCCAAAAAACTTAATCAGCTAATTACCAAAGTAGGCGGCGATGGCGATAATGCCGTTACCGAAGTCACCTATAATACCACAAAACAGCGAGTTTATATCAATAAAACCAGTTATTTTGAAGGGATTGCACCCGATGTCTGGGAGTTCAAAATTGGCGGCTATCAAGTCTTAGATAAATGGCTGAAAGACCGCAAGAAAGCCAAACGTAGTTTATCATTTGATGATGTGTTGCACTATCAAAAAGTAGTTGTGGCACTTAAAGAAACCATGCAACTGATGACAGAGATCGATCGAATCTTTCCCGGTTTTCCAATTGAGTAGAGTATGCAGAGAGAAAGTGAAACTCAGAATAATTGAATTAAATGGAAACAATAAGATTTCGGAGTTGCTATAATGGTAAAATATCCAAAAGAGGCAAAATTATGATGACTCACGAAACATCTACTCAGTTGACAGTAAAAGAATTGTTGCTTAAGGAAATTGATGGAACATCAGATGATGTTTTGGAGGAGTTGCTAGATTTCGTTCTCTTCATCAAAATGAGGCGTACACGAAAGAAATCTACGGCAGCATCAATCTTAAAAACGCTAGAAAAAATTGGGAAATGGGAAGGAGATGATTTAGAGGAATGTTTAGAGTTGGTGCATAGTTCCCGTAGTAGAATATATATGCCTGCTGATGATGAAAATCAAGATTCTGAAGAAGGTTGAATTGTGCCATGTACTTGTTAGATACCAATCACTGTAGTTTCGCAATTCAAAATCAACCAGATATCCTCTCTCGTTTAGCAGTACTTAGCCAATCTGAAATTACAACTTGTGTTATTGTACAGGCTGAACTGATTTATATGGCAGAAAATTCCCAAAAAAAAGAAAGCAATCTGAATCGAGTTAAGGAATTCTTAAAAGATATTCTTATCTACGAAATCGACTCAATAACTGCTGAAATTTATGGGAAGTTTCAAGCTGAACTGATGCAAAGATTTGGGCCAAAGGAGAAAAGTAAACGCAGAAGAACTCGTATGATTGATATTGGTTTTAGTCAACATGATTTATGGATTGCATCAATTGCGATCCAACACAATCTTACCCTTGTTTCTGCCGATCGCGATTTTCAAAGAATCCAAGAAGTGCGATCGCTTTCCATTGAAACCTGGTATTCACCTAAAACAGAAGCTTAACAAATGGGTGGTCTTTGGGAATTATTATGCCGTTCAAAACGAACATTTTGTAGGGCACGGCATCATCAGTATGTCGAGCGTACCAATATTTTAATTATGCCGTGCCCCTACGACCGCATATTTGACCCGAAAGAACCGAAAATATCGAAAACTGGCAAACTTCAATACTTCCGTTCTTTTGGCTCAAACATGGTAATCGCTACAGGTTTATACTGAAGGTCAATGCCAGCGGTCGAGTAATAAGCCAGCGTATGCTTGAGGAAATTTTCATCATCTCGTTCGGGATAATCTTCCCGATAATGTGCGCCTCGACTTTCTTGTCGCTGGAGGGCGGATGTGAGAATTACCTGACCGACAATCATCAAGCTACGCAGTTCGAGAGCTTCTATGATTTCAGTGTTCCAAAGTTTACCTTTGTCATCTAAGTAGATATCTTGATATTGCTGCTGTAGCTTTTGCAACTGTGCTAATCCTTCGCTCATGAGCGATTCGGTGCGAAAAACACCGCAGTACTGGGTCATGCAATCTTGGAAAGATTGCCGCAGTTGGCCGATGCGGATTGTCCCTTTCTGGTCTAGTAGCGATCGCACCTGTTTCTCAACCTCCGTAATATAACGTTGCTCATCAATCTCCGGTAACTTGCGATTTTGAACATATTGTGCTATAGTAGCGCCAGTTCTTCTGCCATAAACCACACATTCCAGCAGAGAATTGCTACCCAACCGATTTGCGCCGTGAACCGAGACACAAGCAGCTTCCCCAGCGGCAAAGAAGCCTTCAATCAAACCATCTGGGCTGCTTCTCACTTGACCGTCTGTGTTGACGGGGATACCACCCATTGAATAGTGAACCGTCGGTCGCACAGGCATCGGATTGTCTACGGCGTCAATACCCAGCAAGCGGTGACATTCTTCCCAAGCAAAGGGAACGCGGCTCATAATTTTTTCCCTACCCATGTGGCGCAAGTCCAGGTAGACAAAGGGGCCACCAGCCCTGCCATCGGGATGAACACCTCGTCCGGCCTTAATTTCGCGATCGATCGACCTAGAAGTAATATCGCGGGGTGCCAATTCCATTCTGCTAGGGGCGTAGTTAGCCATAAAGCGATCGCCCTCACTATTAATTAGATAAGCACCCTCACCCCGCACCGCCTCCGAAATCAGCACCCCCACCGGATACAAACCAGTCGGGTGAAACTGCACAAACTCCATATCCTCCAGCGGCACACCCGCAATGGCAGACATTGCCAAACCGTCGCCAGTAGAGGCATAGTCATTTGAGGTAGTGTTGAAAGCGCGACCGTAACCACCAGTAGCAAACATCACCGCCTTAGCGCGAAGCACCTGAATTTCCCCATCCAGGATGCGATACATCACCACACCCTTTGCCTGGGCATCTTCTAAAATAAGTTCGATCGCATACCACTCATCGTAGATCTGGACACCGTAACGCCTGAGATTGTTAACCAGTTCGTGCAGAATAGCGTGACCAGTCTTATCAGCAGCGTAGCAAGTCCGGCGGTGGGAATGTCCGCCAAACGCACGTTGGGCAATTCGACCATCTGGCAAACGGGAGAACAAAACGCCCATGTGTTCCAGGTCAATCACCACATCAGCGGCTTCGCGGGTAAGGATTTCTACCGCATCCTGGTCTGCCAAATAGTCAGAACCTTTGACAGTATCAAAAGCATGGGCTGACCAGCTATCATCTGGATCGACATTATTCAGGGTAGCAGCCATCCCACCTTGGGCCGCGACGGAGTGCGATCGAATCGGGTGAGTTTTAGCGACTACAGCTACACTCAGTTTTGGGTCGGTGCGGGCAATCTCCACAGCAGCGCGACAACCAGCCAATCCACCGCCAACTATAATTACATCGTGTTCTAACATAACTTGATTTGATATCCGTAATCCTAATCTATGGTGACTTACTTCCTTCGCGCTACAAGATTATGTAGGGGCGAAGCATTCCGGCGATCATCTGTCGCATCACACATAAGTTTTCGCCCGGAATGCTTCGCCCTTCCCAACATAGATATTCTTCTGGCGCGAAGTCCCTAAACAAAAACTTCCCCAACAAAAAGCGGGGAAGTTATTTTGACCAATGCAGCACGACACGGATATGCACGGATGCACTGATATAGCACTTGACCAATGCCCAATGACCGTTCAGCTGACTACTTGGGCAGTTTCCTGGGGGGGTAAATTTACTGGGCTTGTCCGAGTTGTTTCCTCTAGGGTTAGGGGTGTAAACTCAATGTGATTCAGCAGCGTGGTTACGAAGGCAAACAGCAAGAAGGGCAGGGACAGCACCAAGATGAGTCCAACGGTCGCTAAAGCATAAATCTGGCGAGTGGTACTCCACAGGGCGAGTGCGGTAGCTAAGCTTAAGAAAATGACAATTAACCAAATGACGATTTGACCGTATATGTCGCCAAAGCTAAGAGTGCAGACCATACGATATCTCTGTAATTTATCCATGACGTTTTCCTCGTTACATTCCTATAAAGTTCTACGTTAAGGTTCCGATCCGGTTTTGGCAGATTTCTCAATATTTTTTAAAAGGAGCGCAATATAACTTTACCTAAAACAGTACGGGACTCTTTCATCCCGTACAGTAGTAACGCAAGTTGCTAATTATATAGTTGAGGCTGGTAAGTAGGTGGGTGTAAATAAACTGAACTAAGAGAAACCCGGTTTCTCCAAGAAACCGGGTTTCTTTGGGCCTGACAGTTTTACGTTTAATTATGCCCACCTACTTATTAGGTACGTAGTTGCGATTCCGCGCGAGTATCCCAGTTGTAATAAGAGCGCGGCATAGCAACTATAGCAACCCCAGAAA